>JAGLDA010000072.1 GCA_023145955.1 Bacteroidales bacterium | reverse complement strand
TGTTGAAAATAAAGTAATATATACCGATACTGCTAAGGCAAATGCAATTGCTCTAGCACAAAATATTTATAGAATTGAATTTCCTAAGGGAGATAATTCTAATCTGATGAAATTTTTCTCTAAGCTCTCTAATGCAAAGAGTAAGTCTGTAAGAATAATGCATTATGGTGATTCACAGATAGAAGGAGATAGAATTACAAGTTATATAAGAAATAAGTTGCAAAGAAAATATGGTGGTTTTGGCCCTGGATTATTACCTGCACTACAGCCTTACGAATCCTATTTTAGTATAAACCAAACTAATGAAGGCAACTGGAAGAGATATGCTGTATTTGGCAAGCGCGACACAATGGTAAAGAATAATAAATATGGTCCATTGGCAGCATTCTCACGTTTTGCTCCCATTATTGCAGATAGCCTAATAAGCGATAGCGCACATTACCAGGCAGCAATTGTTTTTGAGGAATCAAAAGTTGCGTATTCATTGGTTAGAAGTTTCCAAAAGGTAAGAATAATTTACGGAAATGTAAAAAGACCAGTTTTGGCTAAACTATTTGTTGATGAGCAGCTTATAACAGAAACCTCATTAGAAACAAATACATCATACTCTGTATTTGAATATACTCTTGCCAGCAAAACTAAGAATTTGAAAATTGAATTTACTGGTAACGATAGCCCCGATATTTATGGAATTGATTTAAAATCTACCACAGGAGTATGTGTCGATAATATAGGTATGCGAGGCAGTTCTGGCACAATTTTCAGAAAGATGGACTATACTCATCTTAAGGAATCTTATTCTGATTTGGATGTAGATCTTTTTATATTACAATTTGGTGGCAACGTAATGCCATATATTAAAGACAGTGCGCAGGCAATAAATTATGGAAACTGGTTTAAAAGTCAGCTAAAGACGATTAAACGTATGCGCCCTGATGCATCTTTTATAGTAATTGGACCTTCAGATATGTCTTATAAAGATGGTGATAGATTTGTTACTTACCCATTTTTGGAAGTAGTGCGTGATGAACTCAAAAAAGCATCATTAGCTGCAGGCTACGGATATTGGGATATGTATGAAGCTATGGGAGGAAAAAATTCTATGCCTTCGTGGGTGAATGCAGAACCATCATTGGCTGGTGCCGATTATATACATTTTACTCCTCGTGGTGCTAAACTTATTGCAAATATGTTTTATAATGCGTTGATGGTGGAAGGGGTTAAATAGAATTAGGAATTAGGAATTAGTTAATTAGGAATTAGGAATTAGTTAATTAGGAATTAGGAATTAGTTAATTAGGAATTAGGAATTAGGAATGAATAATATGAATAGAATAGTGGTTTTGGTATTGATGATGGTGATGCCGTATATTGGGTTTTCGCAATATATGCAGTACCCTTTTGAGCAGAGCTATTATTCCATGATTCGTTATGATAGCAACAAGCTTAAGATTGAAGGAGAAAGTACTAATTTCAATACTTTTAATGCTAAGCTGGCAAAATTAGTAAGTGATGGGGAGGGCAGAATAAATATTGTACAATATGGCGGCTCACATATACAAGCAGATGTTTTTTCTGGAGAAAGCAGAATAAGATTCCAATCGTTTGAAGGTGGGCAGAATGGTGGCAGAGGGTTTGTGTTTCCATACCGACTAGCACATACAAATACCCCTTATGGATACTACTTTAGGTATAGTGGCAAGTGGGAAAGCTGCCGCAATACTCAAAAGAAAAAAAATTGCAATATGGGCATGGCAGGAATCTCTGCTACTACTTTTGATTCCTTAAGTTCACTTACGCTTCTTATTGAACCAAATAATGATATTGACTATAATTTTAACTCCATAAAAATATATCATAATACAGATTCTAGCTCTTTTGAAATTATGATTGACAGTAATTTATGGTCAACTAAGAAACTCTTTAGGGAAGAGGGATATACCGAATTTCACCTAAAAAAATATACTGATAGCCTAAATATTAATTTTGTACAATTAGATAGCTCACAGACTCATTTTCAACTTTTTGGAATGAATATCGTAAATGAATATCCTGGCATTGTATATCATAATATGGGAATTAACGGCGCTGCTACTTCTTCATTTTTGCGAAGCAATAGAATGACAAAGGACTTAAAAAGCATAAAGCCTGATATGGTAATATTTGGTATAGGAATAAATGATGCATACGGTAAGAATTTTCATCAAAATAAATTTGAAAAGAACTACGATTCATTGGTAGCAAGGGTTTTAGAAGCTAACCCTAATTGTGCTATAATATTTGCCACCAATAATGATAGCTATTACCGAAAAAGATATGTAAATAGAAATGGAATAACTGTTCAAGAAAGTATGTATAAACTTGCCAAAAAGCATAATGCGGCAGTTTGGGATATGTTTGAAATTATGGGTGGATTAAATTCTGTAGTACTATGGCAAAGAGCACATCTGTCCAAACGCGACAAAGTACATTTTACTAGAACTGGATATATACTTCTTGGTGATTTACTTTTTGAAGCTATTATTGAAAATTATGGCGATTATTTACAAAATAAGAATAAATCCACACTAGCTTATAATGGTAGAGAGAATAAAAAGAGTGCTAGGCTTTATAAAATAGATATTAAGAATGCTGTGCCCCTTAATACAGAAACAACGATAAATAAACCTACCACAAGAAGAGATAGTATTAATAAGAATTAATTTTTATACAAAAAAAAAGAAAAACAATAAATGACAATAATTGATTACATACAAGAGGTATTTATATACAACCCCACTAAACCCTTAATTTTTACTAGGTTTTACTTTTGGATGTTCTTTGCTATTGTCCTAACTTTTTATTCATTAGTTTATAAGAAGAGAAATCGCACAATGCGCTCAGCATACCTATTTGCTGTAAGCTTATTTTTTTATTATAAATCATCGGGGCTATTTTTCTTTATTCTGTTATTCTCTACAGTAACTGATTATTATATTGGAAAAGCTATTTACGACTCGAATAAGTTACTAATAAAGCGAATACTAATAACTCTTAGCCTAATTGTAAACCTCTCATTATTAGTATATTTCAAATACTCTTACTTCCTAACATTGAGTATTAACGAAATGTTTAATACTAATTTTGAGGTAATAAACTATATGGCTTTATGGGCTAATGAAGCTACAGGGAGTCATTTTGAAGTAGATAAAATACTTCTTCCAGTGGGTATTTCATTTTATACTTTTCAAACAATTAGTTACTCCATAGATGTATATAGAGGCGAAGTAAAGCCGGTAAATAACATTATAGATTTTGGCTTTTATGTAAGTTTCTTTCCGCAATTAGTTGCAGGACCAATTGTAAGGGCTGCGCAGTTTATACCACAAATGTATGAAGACTATAAACTCAGCAAAGCAGAATTTGGCTTAGCACTATTTTGGATAATGAAAGGCTTGGTAAAGAAAATTTTCATTGGAGATTATATTGCCGTAAATTTTGTAGATAGAGTTTTTTCTGCACCTCTCTCCTATTCTGGCTTCGAAAATTTGGCAGCATTATTTGGATATTCACTACAAGTATATATGGATTTTGCAGGATATACCGATATAGCCATTGGTGTAGCTTTACTATTAGGATTTAGACTTCCCAAAAATTTCAACTCACCATATAAAGCACAAAATGTTGGAGATTTCTGGAAACGTTGGCATATTTCACTTTCCACATGGCTAAAAGACTACCTATATATACCCATGGGAGGTAATAGAGGAGGCTCTGTTTTTAGTTATATTATGCTTACTATTATATTGCTATTTGTAACTTTGCTCACAGGAGTATGGTGGCTTTTCCCTATATTTTATATCGTAGGAATTGTAGTTGCTTTATTTATGCGAAAGTCAGAGGCTTTTGCCAAGCATATAAATACAAATATAAACCTTATGCTTACAATGATTATTGGTGGCTTGTGGCATGGCGCAAGTTGGCAGTTTATTATTTGGGGTGGACTAAATGGATTAGGCCTTGTGGTGTACAAATTCTGGAGAAAGATTAGCCCTTGGGAAAATTCAAATACTACCATAGCTGTAGTTTGGAAAATAGCACTTACTTTCTCATTTATCACCTTTACAAGAGTATTTTTCCGTTCCGAAAGTATGGAAATAGTAAATGGCATGCTACATCAAATTGGCCTACTATTTCCTTCGTTTAGCGATTTCTCAAATGTTGTAAACAATAATGATACTGTAGTGTTTATACAGCAATGGGGATTAATTCCTGAAATACTAATTGCTTATAAATGGGTATTTATTATAATGCTGATAGGCTTTGTATTTCATTGGTTGCCATATAGTTTAAAAGATAGCTATAGAAATTGGTATATAAACTTAAACTTCTATCTGAAAGCTCTTATCTTTGCTTTGGTGGTATTTATTGTATATCAAAGTATTAGTAGCGAAATGGTTGCTTTTATATATTTCCAATTTTAGCAATAGTATATATCTGTTAATTGATAATAACAAAAAATATGTATAGAATAATTATAGCTTTATTAATAATTCCTTTTTTCACTAACTGCTCTATTGCTCAAAAACCAAAAGAACAACAAGAAACAAAAATAGAAGTTGGTGCTGAGCATATTTCTGAATATCTATCAATAATTAAAAATAAAAGAATTGCTATTGTAGCAAATCCTAGTTCACTTATTGGAGAAACTCACCTTGTAGATACATTATTAAGCATAGGCGTTGATATAAAAAAAGTAATGAGCCCAGAGCATGGTTTTAGAGGAAATGTAAGTGCAGGAGAGCATATTGCTGATGGCAAAGATTTACTAACAGGATTGCCTATTTTATCGCTATATGGAAGCCATAAAAAGCCAACAAAAGAAGATTTACAAGATATTGATATACTAATTTTCGATTTGCAAGATGTTGGAACTAGATTTTATACTTACCTAAGCACTTTACACTTATGCCAAGAGGCTTGCGCTGAAAATAATAAGAAAATGATAATTTTGGATAGGCCAAACCCTAATGGCTACTATGTAGATGGCCCAATATTGGAAGAAAAACATAAGTCGTTTGTGGGATTAGACCCCATACCAATAGTATACGGAATGACTCTTGGCGAATATGCTAAAATGCTTAATGGGGAAAAATGGTTAGAAAATGGTGTACAATGCGATATAACTATAATTAAGGTTAAGAACTACAACCACAATATGGGCTATGATTTACCCATTAAGCCTTCTCCAAATTTACCAAACAATATTTCCATAAACCTATACCCTAGCCTCTGTTTGTTTGAAGGTACAAAGGTAAGTATTGGCCGCGGAACCCAACGCCCATTTCAAATGTATGGCCACCCTAGTTTTGAGAAATATGATACCACATTCACCCCTGAACCAATATCTGGAGTATCGGCACGACCAAAGCTAAAAGGCGAACTTTGCAAGGGATATTCGCTAATTTATTATTCGAATGAAGACGCTCAAAAATATGGCAATATAAACCTTAGTTGGCTGATTGATGCTTATGAGCAAAGTGGAAAGGCTGATGATTTTTTTAATAGTTTTTTTTACAAACTTGCAGGAACCGCAGAGCTTAGAAAGCAAATTGAAGATGGAAAAACTGAGCAAGAAATTCGCGAAAGCTGGCAGAATGACTTAAATAGTTTTAAGAAAATTAGATCTAAATACCTTTTGTATACTCCTAATTAATTGTTAATTATTAATGTTTAATTATTAATTAGTCAGATAGGGTGGTTTTCTGTTAGCCCCATAGCTTCTTTCTAAGTCTGAATTTAAGAGCCAGTTATGTATGCCTTTTATACACACCACATGAAAGAATTGACTTCGTAGAACTTGCGTTCCATGCGGTAACTACTTCATACGACAGCGAAAAAAGTCCGTTGTTACGGACCAACACCTCGGAAAACCCGTGTTTTCCGAAGGGTAAATAGAAAATCATACAATAAATGCTATTTTTCAAGAAGCTAAAACGGTCCGTTATAACAGACCCTGCCCTCGGAAAACCACATAAACATATAAGACTATTAATTAGATAATTATGTAATCATATTTAAAAACTAATCGGTTCGAGTCCTGTTAGGTGTACTA
>JAGLDA010000071.1 GCA_023145955.1 Bacteroidales bacterium | reverse complement strand
ATCTGGATTATCTATAAAAATTTACCAGATGCTGATCCTGAAGCAGGTTTAAGTTCTGGTAACCTTCAAGGTTTCCAAAGTGGTGTGATGCCAACTACTCGTAATTTTGGTTTCAATATTAACTTACAATTTTAATAACATACGACTATGAAGAAAATATTATTTATATTATTAGTATTTGTTATTGCATCTTGTTCGAAAGATTTTGAAGAGATGAATACCAATACAAAGAGCCCGGAAACAGTTGCCGGGGAGACGTTGTTTACCAACGCTCAAAAAGAACTGTCGGACCAATTAGCTAGCGTTAATGTAAATACTAATATATGGAAGCTTTGGGCTAGATATATTACTGAAACTACTTATGTAGATGAAGCTAATTACGATATTATTAATCGTTCACAACCAGATAATGCATTTCGTACTTTTTATCGTGACATATTACGTGACTTAATGGAGTCAAGTGATGTTATGGGAAAAATAGAATTTGTTGCCGCTGAAGATATAGCTGCTCAGAAAAATAGACTAGCTATTGTTGAAGTACTTAACGTATTTGCATACCAACGTTTAGTTGATATGTTTGGTAACATTCCTTATTCTGAATCTTTAAAAGTTGATGAGACTACTACTCCTATCTATGATGATGCTGAAGGTATTTATGCTGACTTATTTAGTCGTTTAGATGCTGCTATTTCTAATCTTGATGCTGCTAATGGTTCTTTTGGTAGTGCTGATGTTTATTATGGTGGTGATGTTGCACAATGGATAAAGTTTGCAAACTCTCTAAAGCTAAAAATGGCTATTACGGTTGCTGATGTTGCTGGCTTAAACCCTGGAACAAAAGCTGCTGCTGCTGCTGCTGCTGGAGTTATTGATGCTGAAGCTGATAACTGTACTATGGTTTATTTAGGAGCTTCTCCTAATACTAATCCTTTATTTTTAGATCTAGTTGCTAGTGGTCGTCACGATTTTGTTGCTACTGCTGACATTATTGATACTATGTTGTATCTTGTTGATCCTCGAATTGATATGTATTATGACCCAATAGATACAAGTAGTGATGGTTCTGGTAAATATGCTCATATAGGTGGTGCTTATGGTTATAGCAACCCTTATGATGTTAATTCTCACCTTTCTGCTACTCTCGAAGTTCCTTCATTTGAATGTATGATTTTGAGCTACGAAGAAGTTGAATTCTACTTAGCGGAAGCTGTAGAAAGAGGATGGGCTGTAGGTGGTACTGCTGAAGATCATTATAATAATGGTATTATGGCTTCTATCGCTTATTGGAGTAATGGTTCTGATGATGGTTCTGCTTATGTAGCACTTCCTGCTGTTGCTTATAGTACTGCTGCTGGAACTAACTGGCAAGAGAAAATTGGTTTCCAATCTTGGTTAGCTGCTTTTAACCGTGGTTTTATTGGTTATACAACTATGAGAAGATTAGATTTCCATACATTCCCTCAACCTCCTCAAGCTAAGACTGATGATGGTTCTCTTCCACTAAGGTTTACTTATCCTGTTGATGAGCAAACACTTAATGGCGCTAATCATGAGGCTGCTTCTGCTGCTATTGGTGGTGACAATATGTTAACTAAATTATTCTGGGATGCTAACTAGTAATCTTTAGATATAATATATAATGAGCTCTCCCTTTTGGGAGGGCTTTTTTTGTGCCTTGGTTTTAATTTGGTATTTTATTGAATATAATTCTTCGATTCTTTTACTATGAAATATTCAATATATTAAAACTTATATACTGATAAATAAATTGGTATATTTTTCTTGTATTCAAGGTTATAATTATGTGCATAGCTTATGTTACGGAAATTATTTTTAACATAAAATACATGGAATATAAACGATTTACATCGGTAGGCTTGATTCTTAATTAGATGCGTTTATCGTGGGAAATATACGGCTAGAATGCCTTAAAACAAAAAAACCGCTATCCTTAATTAAAAGATAGCGGTTTATAGTTATTGTTTATAATTACAACTTCATAATTTGCTTAGAAATAACCAATCTTTGAACTTGGTTAGTTCCTTCGTATATTTGGTTAAGCTTAACATCACGCATTATCTTTTCAACTAAAAAGTCTTCCGAGTAACCATCACCAGCCATTATCTGTACTGCATCAGTAGCAATCTTCATTGCATTATCAGAAGCATATAACTTAGCCATTGCAGAATACATTGATGCTTTCTTATCTCCTTGATCAAAAGCAACAGCCGCTTTATGAACTAAAGCACGTGTAGCTTCAAGAGAAGTAGCCATATCTGCAAGCATAAAACCGATTATTTGTTGTGAAGAAATAGGTTTGCCAAACTGAATACGTTGCTTAGACCAATCACGAGCAGTTTCGTATGATGTACGGGCAGCACCAAGTGCTAACGATCCAACGCCATTACGAGTACGGTCAAATGTTTTCATAGCAATAAGAAAACCATGGCCTTCGCCTCCCAATAGATTCTCTACAGGAACTTCTACATCATGAAAAATAATCTCATTTTGTACAGACGCTTTCTGTCCCATTTTTTGCATACGTGGCTTTATTTCAACACCAGGTGCATCTGTTGGAACTACAATAGCTGATAAACTTCTGCTTCCACGATCTGGATCTGTAAGTGCAAATACAGTTAGGAAAGTAGATACTTCAGCATTTGTAATAAAACGTTTATGCCCATTAATAATGTATTTATCGCCTTTCTTTATAGCAGTAGTTTTAATTCCTTGTACATCACTACCAGCATTTGGCTCTGTTAAAGCATATGCCGCAACACCTTGTTCTTCGCGAATTCTACCAAAAAAACGTGATTGCTGTTCTTCGTTTGCTGCAAGAATAAGAGGTGTAAGTGCTAATGTGTTAGCCTCTATACCAATTCCAATACCAATACAGCCTGCTCCTAATTCCTCAGCGGCAATAGCCCCTTCTAATAACGAGTAGCCGTTACCACCAAATTTTGTTGGAATAGGACCATTCATTAAACCCTCAGAGTATGCAGCTTTAACTACTTCCCAAGGAAATTCAGCAAGTTTGTCATATTTACGTGCATTTGGAATAATAATTCTGTTTGTGAAGTCGCGATATTTATCTTGAATCGCTAATTGTTTTTCGTCTAATCTAAAATCCATAATAATTTTATTTGATAGGTTTTATATGCCTGACCTATTGTGAAGTCAGAGTGTTTTTGTGTATATTTAAGGCTATGATATAAGCCCTCTTAAAAGCCTTGCAAATTAATAAAAATACTAATTAGTTTTATTAATAATTTATTTAATCCATAAATTTGTATTATAAAGAAACTATATTTGCATATATAATCATTATTAATCAAAAGATTTGCTAAATGGAAAAGCATATATTATCAAAAACTTCATATATAAAAGGGGATCAATGCTTAAAGCAATTGTTTTTATCAAAAAAAAACCCAAAGTTGCGTGATAGATTACCCGCTGAACGATTAGCGATATTTAGTAGAGGAACTAAAGTAGGAATATATGCTCAAGAATTATTTCCTGGGGGAATAGATGCTGGGCCTAAACATTATACTCAGTATCAGAAATCTGTTGCATATACTAAAGAGTTGATGGAAAATGGGCAAGAAGTTATATATGAGGCCGCATTTCAAGCTAATAAAACACTTATTCTATTGGATGTTTTAGTTAAGAATGGTGAGAAATGGGATGCCTATGAAGTAAAAAGCTCCTTGGCTCTTTCCGATACATATTATAAGGATGCTTCTCTTCAATATTCTGTTCTTTTGAATTCAGGAGTAGATATTAATAGATTTTCTTTGGTACATATAAATAAAGATTATGTTAGAGAGGGCGCTATTGATAATAATAAGCTTTTTGTAATTACAGATGTGACTGATATAGTTAGTGAGCAACAAAATAATGTAGAACGTAAAATAACTGAACAAATTGAAATATTGGAACTAAATGAAGTTCCCTTAGTTGACGTTGGGAAACATTGTTACAATCCATACGATTGCGATTTTATTGGGCATTGCTGGAAAGGAATTAAAACGCCTTCTGTTTTTGATATTCCTTCTATAGGATTTGATATGCAATTGGATTTTTATAATAAACATAAGAGTTTAGAGTCCATTATTGAGAATTGTAATACTATTGATGAGTTTCAGACCACTGAAATATTGTGTCAATTAGAGAAAAATCCGCACTTGGAGCTTTCTGAGGATACTATGTTTGATTTTGAAGAAGTATATAATTCTAGTTTGGATAAGTATGCCGTGAAAATTCTTTATTTTAAAGCAGCTTTGCCTTTATATGATGGTTTAAAACCGTATCAGAAAATAGCTTTTGCCTATTCAATAATGCCAATTGATGGTAAAGGGGCTGCTAATTATTTTATTGCTAATGGAGATGAGAATCCTCATAAGGAGATTATGGATAAACTTACTGATGAAACAAATAATAAGACCTTAATAGGTTATAATTGCTATGATGATGATATTGAAATCTATGATTTGCAGCAAGTTGTTGATAATGGAGAGTATTATCACCCTGCAATGAAAAAAGACTATTCTAATAAAAGCCTATCGATAGCAATGGGAAATAGAGCTCAGTGGGGTTCTATTGAAAGTGATATTGTTGCTGCGCAATATTATGATGAAATATTGAGAGGACATAAAAAAAGTGATGAAAAGTTAGAGAAAATTAAAAAATACTTAATGAATGAATTAGAACTGGTTGCCCAATTTTTCGATTATTTAAGCCAGTAAAAAGAATAATTTATGTAATCTAAAAGTAAATGTACTGATATTTTAAAACATTCTTATTGTATAACCAACGCTTACTTGAAAAGATTTATTTAGAATAGAAGGTGCTCCTTCTTCCGATTGAAAAACTTTATTTGTACCAACCTCATATCTAAAGTCGAAATTTAAACCATTAGCTACAAGTCCAATTCCAAAAGCATAACTTAAATCAAAGTTTGCTGGATTTTGCGTTAATTCAAATGCTTCATCCTTAGATATAACATCTCCTTTGTCATCTACAATATCTATGGAGCCAGTAAAATGTTCGTGTATAAGATAGTTAGAAACTACTCCTGCATCAAAATGGAAATAATTAGATCTATCTCCCATCTTTATTTGTAGCATAATAGGGATACTTAAATATCCTAGCTTTTGCTCCATTTTTAAGACTCCTCTTTTTACTTGATCTTCATAATAATACTGAAGTGCTGAACCCTTACCTGAATATAGAAGTTCCGTTTGTAAAGCAATCCGATTTCCAAAGGAATAGTTAACAATAGCTCCTGCAATAAACTTTACTTTTGGGTCAGGAATGAAATCTTGCATGCCGACACCCGTAAGATTGGTAGATGCTCCACCAAGTTTGCCGCCAATCATTAATTGACTTTTAACACTAGTAATGCCTATAAAAAAAAGTAAAATTGTAATTACTAAAACTTGTTTCATAAGTTATTTTATTATTAGATTATTATTCTCATTTGAGTTTGCTAAAATATACAAAAAA
>JAGLDA010000070.1 GCA_023145955.1 Bacteroidales bacterium | reverse complement strand
CATATATTCTATTTCTATACTATTAGCACAGAACATCTGAGTCATAAGAATGTCTTTAAATTTAATGCTAGTTTTTTCTATTTGGTAACTTCCATTATACATATTACAAGAAGAAAATCCGCTAATGGCAAGTTGATTGTTAATATTAAGCCTTGTTTTACTTTCTAGTGGTAGTATAGTATCATTTAGTTGGCGCAACATCCACGTACCATATATATTAATATTTATTTTTCCTGTACTATTATTATCTCCCAAGTATTTTCCGCAACCACGCATCTCTTCTCCATTTATATTTGCAGTTATTTCATAGGGGAAACCTTCTCCATTCATATTATCATAGCAAGGGCCTTCATTAGCGATTACTCTTAGGTTGTTTTCTTTACTGTGATATTCAATTTCTTCAATTATATTATTATCATCATTGGTAGTACGAAAAGAGTATTTAGGATTATTCATCTGCTCAAATTCGGCATTATTTTTATCAAAATCAATTCGTAGTATCCAAAAAGGTTCATTGCCAAATGCAACAAAGTCAAATCCTTGTTCTATAAGTTGCGCATCCCTTAATTGAGTATTAATTTCTTTTGAATCCTCAGTATTGGTTATTGCTTCTTTACTGCTATTGCTAGGTTTAGTTTCTTTTGTAGTGCTGCAGCTAATGGTTAAAAATACAACTGCTATTAAAATGCTTATTTTCATGTGTTTAGTCCTTATCTGTTCATAGATATTTTATATATCTATAGGTTAAATTTATTCAAGCAAAGGTATATAAGTTTATATTATTATAATTCATAATTATTGTTATAGTTTTGCTATAAAGTATTAATTTTGGGCGTCAGTTAACAATAATTAATACATTTTTAAATGAATATATTATATACAGCATTGGTCTTAGGATTATTAACGGGTTTTCATTGTATAGGAATGTGTGGTCCAATTGCTATTGCGTTGCCATTAAATCAAAAAAGTTGGGCAACAAGAGTTATTTCTGCCCTATGGTACAATATGGGTAGAACTCTTACTTATGCTACCATGGGATTGGTTTTTGGAATATTGGGCTCAGGCTTTTCGTTAGCAGGTTTTCAACGCTGGATTTCTATTGCAATGGGTGTTTTTATGATTGCCACGGTAGCCTTTCCTCAAGTTAATAACGCATTATATAAAGGCACTGGTAATTCTAAGTTTATGAAAGGGATTAGGAAAAAACTTTCAAAACATTTTACTCAGGCAAGTTATAAATCACTATTTATTATGGGAATGTTAACGGGAATGTTACCATGTGGTATGGTATATATGGCATTAGCTGGTGCTATTGCTGTTGGCAACCTTGGTGGTTCAATTATGTTTATGGTGCTTTTTGGTTTAGGAACTATTCCAATGATGTTTCTTATGTCCATGTTGGGAAATTTTGCTTCCTTAAAACTTAAGCATTTTATAAATAAAGCTATTCCTTATGTTGTTGTTATTGTAGGCCTTTTATTTATTCTCCGTGGTTTGGAATTAGGTATAAAATATATAAGCCCACCACCTGAAAAAGTGGAGTTACAAAATCATGTAAAAATGCGCAAAATGAAGATGGATAAAAATAGTATGGAAAAGAGTAATATGGATAAAGATAGTACAAAACATATGTAATGTTAACTATTGATTTGCTAATTCTTCTTTCATCTTTTTAGTAAGTTTTTCAACCACAAGATTATAAGAGTCGTCAATCCATTGAGTTATTTGTTGCCGAGTGATTGGTTCTTGAATAATTATTGTATTCCAATGTTTCTTATTCATATGGTAGCCTGGTATTACAAAAGAAAAATTATCGCGCAGTTCAATAGCTTTTTCGGGTTCACATTTTACATTAATACGAAGATCTTCGCCATTTTTATCAGTGGGAAGTAATCCATACATTTTTCCCTTAACTTTAAAAACTATGGTAGTCTTATCAAATGGTGTTCCTTCTGTTGTAGCTTTCTTGCTAAGAAAATAGTCCCTTATTTCTTCAATATTCATAATATGTTGATGCTTTAGTTTAAGAAATTAAAAGTAGTCAATATATTTATCGATATTTGCAAAATCAATTATCAATAGCAAAAAGCAATAATTAATGAATAAGACTGAAGAATTACTTGAGAATTTGGAGCAAGATTATAAAGATAATATTGATTCAATAAAGCAAACTTTCAAAAGAATAAAGAAAAAAACACCGAAAAATCTTGATTATTTTGTTCAAGAGAAAAATGATGAAGTTTTTGAAGTGATTGATTGCCTTAGTTGTGGTGCCTGCTGTAAAGAATTGGGACCTAGGATTACAGACCATGACGTACAAAGAATGGCAAAAGGCATGAAAATGAAGCCGTCAAAATTTACCGAACAGTATTTGAAAATGGATGATGACGATTATTTTGCTTTTAATGAAATGCCTTGCCCTTTTCTTATGCCAGATAACTATTGTATGGTGTATGAACATAGACCTAAGGCGTGTAGAGAATATCCTCATACTGATAGACGGAAATTTTCTCAACTGCTACAATTAACGGAATTAAATATTAAAACCTGCCCTGCAGCAATGGAAGTGAGCAAAGCTATTGTTAAAGAGTTTGGGAATATCCCTGTGAAAAAAATTAGAACTCAGAAGTGATGTTTCTTTGGCCTTAGGTACAACCTTAATTTCGGCACTTCGGCAAGCTCAGTGCAAGCAAGCTCAATACAAACTTTAAAACTAATTTTGCTGGATATCCAACGAAGTACTGTGATTTTTAAGTATACAAAATTATTCACTAGCCTGATTACTATCAGTTCTGGCGAGTTAAACATTATAGGTCAATCTGCGCTTTAAGTTCTTTATGAAACCCATGCTTACTAATTTTTTCTTCAGGAATAGTTATAAATAAACCAGTACCTCTAGAATAAACGATATTATTCTCATCTTTAAGTTCCGATTTAACCCATACTTTACGTCCGTCAACTTTGTCGATCCATGTTTCTATTGTGCAAACCTGAAGAAGTTTAAGCATTTTTACATACTCAATTTTTATATTTGCCGATACTACTGATTTATCAGCAACCCAAGCTGCCAATCCCATAGCTTCATCAAGTACAGCAGCTTGACTTCCCCCATGAGCATGAAAAGGAGGCCCTTGAGCCATAATGCCAAAAAAAACTTTTGCAAAAAAACGTTTATCACTCTTGCGGATAAAGTATTTTACTCTTAGACGATTTTTATCAGTGTCGCCACCTACATATGAGCGACCGATACCATATTGTTTTGGAAATTTTATCTCTTTGAAACCATCATCGGTTTTCATTTTTTCTTCAATCTGTGTATCAGTCATTTTTATCGTTAAAGTTAGTATTTTTTGCAAAGATTAGTATCTCTTGCACTATATTTTCATCATCGTGTTTATTGTATTTAATATTAAAAGATTTGCTTAGAAAATTCATCTGCTTATTAAAGAAATGCTTCTTCTCAAGGCTGTACATCTTTTTGTTTTGTATTAAATAAAATGATAATAGAAGTAGTAGTGATGTGTTTGTGTTGGGAAATTCTCTATACAAAATATTATAATGATTGAGAACTTTAGGTTTTCTAAATATAGTAAGCATTGTAATAAATGTGCTCCCCATTCCAAAAATAATTGAGCTAATAATTGCTCTTAACAATAGATTTATAGTTGCACTTTCATTGTTTAAAATCAGTAATGTAATTGAAAAGGTTATAAGTGTATAAGGAATAATAATTACTGTAGTTAACCTTAAAATATAGGCTCTTCGTGCCTTATTATATAACTGTTCAATTGATTCCATTTGCTGCTTTATTAGAAAGGTAAAAGTACTATAAATATCATCAATAATTTAGTGTCAAATATAAATATATGAACATTTTTGAAATAAATATCTTCTTATTGTCTGTTTTTATTTTATGTACTGACGAAAATTAATGTAGCTTTGTACTTATATATTTTATTTTAATCAAGCAGTAGTTCAACTGTTTTGTTGAAAGCTAAACCGAGTTTTTTGTGCTAAAGGCGTTTGCTTATGTATAATCAACCGATGGGTATAAAAGGAAACAATTATGCCTCCCGATTTTCTCATTAGTTTTTACTTTTGAGGAATGAATTGGAAAGGGAATGCAAGAATTTAAAAGAATATACTTTGCTATTATCAATGGCTATCTAATAAGTATTTTCTATAAAGTTTCAAGCTTCCATTTTTTTATATTTTCTTATTTTTAGAGATACATTATTCGTATTATTTTTTAAATAAAGAAAGTGTTGTAAGGAATAGCTATGAAACTTTGGCGGGCTGTATAAACCTATATTTATGCGTATTTTTATTTTTTTATTTTTTATGATTTCGTATAATGCTATAGCTCAGCAAGTGAGAGGTGTAGTATTGGATAGTGAAAACAAGCCTTTGGTTGGTGCGCATATTAAGTGCGATTCTCTTAAGATTTATGCTATTTCACTTAATGATGGAAGTTTTGAGCTTAATATTGGCACAAGAATTTCTGGAAGAATAACTATTAGTTATATTGGATATAAAACTAAGATGATTAGATTTAATTTGAAAGAAATTGGCTCTGTGGAATTGGGGGAGATTACTATGCAAGAAACTCAATTTTCTACAGAAGAGGTTAGTATAATAGGTACTCGTAGCCAGAGTGATATTATGAAAGTGCCGGCAGATATTTCTGTAGTATCATTAAAAATGATGAATCTTATTCCTTCTGATAAAATTGATCAGAACCTTAAGTATCTTCCTGGAGTTTTCATTGATAGACCCTATGGTATTTTTGGAAAATCAGTTGTTGGCCTACGTGCTGTAGTAAGCTCTGAGCCTGGTCGTCAGTTAACTCTTATTGATGGTGTGCCAATAAATAAATCGGATGGAGGTGGTACCAACTGGAATAGAATTATAGAATCCGACTTTGAGAGAATAGAGGTTCTAAAAGGTCCTGGAGCAGCTCTTTATGGCAATAATGCTATGGGAGGAGCCATTAATTTGGTTCATAAGCGACCCATGAAGAAAGGTGTGCAGGGACAAATATCAAGTTCTTATTCTTCTTTTAATACCTATAGTGGTGATGTGGTTTTGCAGCATAAGTTTAGCGAGGGAGAAAAATCTTTATATTATACATTTGCTGCTAAAGGCTTGAAAAGTGATGGTTATATTACTGTGCCAGACTCAATACGTACAGAAACAGATACAAGTGTTTTCTTAAATGAGTATGGTACAAATGCCAGACTTGGTTATATGTTTACTGCTAATTCTTTTGTGGAGGCTGAGTATAATTATTATAATGAAAAAAGAGGCCAAGGAAGTAAAATATTGTTGGAAGATGGTGCCGTTGCGCTTTATGAAACCCATTTTGCTAAGTTTATTTATCATAATAACGATAATAAGCTAAAGTATGATGTTAATGCTTTTTACCAGATAGAAAACTATGGTCGCGATATAGAAAAATTGAAAAAAGGTGACTATACCCATATTTTGGTTAATTCGGAACGAAAAGACTATGGGGCGGTGGTAGTATTTAGATACAAATTGCAGAATCATAACATCAGTTTTGGGATAGATTATAGAGCGGGTAGTGTATTTGGAGTAGATGAATATAAAACTAGTACCGATAGGGTTATAAATGATGGTAAAATGGATGTGGTGAATATCTATGCTCATGATAATTGGCAAATTACCAATAAATTGAAAGTAATATCGGGAGTTCATTTTGCTTATGTAAACTTTTTTGATGGAGTATTTTTAATTGAGAATGCAAGCTCGAATACTGATTTTATGTTGAGTAAAAGTGGTGATTTAGATAGTAAACAATGGAATGGATTTAGTCCACGATTATCACTGCAATACGATTTCTCAGCTTCAATGAATATTTATTCTGTTTTTTCGCATGGCTATAGAGCTCCTTCTTTAGATGATTTAACTCGTTATGGGTTTATGAGTATAGGTTTTAAAAATGCTAGTCCAAATCTTAAACCTGAGCAGATAAATAATGTGGAATTAGGGTATCGTTTTCAAAGGGAAATGTGGGCGTTACAATCAAATATTAATTATGCCAAAGGTTATGATTATATGTATTATGTTGCCACTGGAGATAAACTATTTGGACGCAAAATGATTTATAATAAAGAAAATGTTACCTCTGTTCACCTTTATGGCTTTGAAGTAAATATAGATTATAAAGCTACTAAGGAGTTTATGATTAGTTCCAATTATACTATTAATGGTTCTAAAATTAGTGAATTTGAATCCCGCCCTGAGCTTGAAGGTAAAGTGTTGGCTTATGTTCCAGAATATTTAGGAAATTTTACGATGACTTATATTAGAAAGAAATTAACTACTAGTATGAATGTGCATTTGCAAGGAGAGATGTTTCTTGATGATGTAAATGAATTTGAAATAAGTCCTTTATTATCTTTAGATTTTGTACTAAACTACAAAATATATAAAGGCTTTGGATTTAAGTTTTCAGCTCAAAATGTTTTTAATGAGCAACATATGGTTAGTACTGACCAAATTTCGTTGGGTAGATATATAAGTATAGGAATAAATTATTCTTTTTTATAACATTTTGCTTCTGGGATAAAACCTTCTAATAAATTATTTTTTTTAACCTAAAAGTTTGTCCCTCCCTTGAATAAGTTATCAAATATTAAAATCTATTGAGTATTTATTATTATATTTGCAATAATTACTAGTGGAGTAGTTAAATTGTAACTCAACTCATAAATTATAAATATTCACTATGAAAACACTAAAAGTATTATTAATATTAGTAGTAGTTATTTCAGTATCATGTAGTAAATTAGATGATAAAGCAGATAGTAAAATCAATTATTTGGCTGATGCCATAAATGAATATCCATCATTTGTTCTTGATGAGGCTGGTTTCGATATGAAGTATGTAAAAGAGTTGTCGGGGGAGCAAGATGATATTTATACTGTAGGAATAATAGAGTATATTAAAGATGGTGAAGTAGTAGCTTTAGTTAATTATGCAGGTGGTAATAACTTGCAGGCCTCAGTTGAAATTGATGGTAATGTTTCTACTTTTAGTTTAAAGACCCAAAACAAAGGAGCTAGCTATTATAAAGTTATTGAGCAACCTTTGGTAAAAAGCAATAATTGTAATTTCGAGATAGTTTCAGGCATTATTAAGTTTTATAAAAATGGCACTAATGTATGGGTAGCTACTATTGATTTTGGTAACGGAGTCTGTGATGACCTTGCAATAAAGACTACTGCAGATGGAAATTATACATTCACCATCAGCGATTATATAAAGTAATAGTGAGTATTCATTGGCTAAAATAAGTCTTAATTAATAATATAAATGGAGGCTAATAATTATTGATTATTGGGCTTTATTATGATGATTAGCTTATCTCATTTTAAAGAATCCTACTTATAATGACAAAAGCTAATTTTATATGCCATCAGGAATGATATTATCTTTAAATACTCCAGTTACTGCACAATTTGTTGCAAATATGAATTATACCAAATTTGAATCAACCTTACCGATATAAATTGTTTATATTTCACATATTATGTGTTAAAAATTTTTTCTGTAGCTTTGGCTATGCAAATAATTTTTGCCTTGAATACAAGTAACGCTTTGCGTTCATGAATACAATTAATATCAACAAAATTGAATAAATATATTCCAATTTATTTATCAGCAGATTTGAATCATAATTGGTATTATAAAAAAAAGTAAGATGATAAAAGTAATTAATTTAATTTTGATTATAGTATCTCTGTTTATCGCGGGTTGCGGTTTGCAAGGTGACAAAGTAGAAAAGAATGAGGCCGTAGAAACTATAATTGAAGAATCTCCACGAGAAATGCTTTATCAAGCTTACCAACTTTTTAAGGAAGGTAATGATTCAGAATCTATCAAGTTAGCAAATAGAGTACTAGAGATTGGCCGAGAGACTAATAACGATACACTAATAGGAAAGGCATTAACCTCTTTATGTAGGAATTCTCAGCGCAAACTAGATACAATAAGGTTAGCAGAGTTAAGTGCAGAATTAGAGGATTTAGCAGCTTCATCGGGTAATCAGATATGGCTGATGTATCGTGCACATATGAATGCCGAAATGTGGCGATTAATTGGAAATATGGATAGAGCTGAAGGGTTTTATAACGAAAGTATGAGAATTAGTTTTGAAACAGGCTCTCTAGGAATGTATACTATTGATCATTTTAATAAATCATTTGTATCCATTGCTAAGGGAGATTTCGAAACTGCCAGTAAATTAATTAAGAAGTATTATCAACTAAGGAAAGAAGAAAATAGAGAATTCGAAGACGCTTATGGTTTAATAGCTTTAGCTTATCTGTTAGAACAACAAGAAAATTATAGAGGAGCACATGAGGTTGCTACTGTTACCAGAAGATTATTTAAAGAACAAAACTTATTTCCAGAACCACCAGATGAGAAGCCATTATTAATGGTTGAGCTTAAAGTAAAACAGATGTTGCAACCGTCAGTATTAGAAGAAATAAGTGATAACTCTGTTTCAGAGTCTGTTTCAGATATGCTGGATAAGTATTTGAAATAAATATCTGCAAACTTGCACAACGTATTTTATTTGCACTGTAATATTTATCACAAGTATTATTAGTAATGGGTGTCTATTTGATAGTAATACCAAATTAACACCAAAACACGCCATATAAATTGTTTCTATTTCCCTATTATTGCGTTAAAAATTATTTCCATAGCTACGGCTATTCAAATAATTTTAGTCTTCTAATAGGAAAATATATTCCAATTTATTTATATCGTATTTTGATATCAAATTGGTATAATATAAAGCATATTACAAAATAAAAATCAAATATATATTCTATCTAAATGAATAAAATAATTCTCACACTGTTGATTGCCTTCCCAATGTTATTTCTTAATAGCTTAGGGCATTCGCAACAAGCAAAGAAAACTACCAAATGGCAAACAAACAAATACAATAATCCTGAAAAATTATCGAGACTTGATTTTTTATATGATAGTCAGGGGAGATTATTTTATCTTTTAACAAATGATGAAGACAACATATACATTCATATACGAGCAACTGATGAAGTATCACAAAAGAAGCTAATTAATTATGGTTTTACCATTGAAATTAAGTCTAAAGAGTGTAGTAAGAAAAAGCTTACAATAGAATATCCTATGCATATAAAAGATCGGATGGTGCCAACAATACTCTTGCCAGATAACTCACATACTAAGCGAAATAACTTCAACCTTACAAAAGTTCAGATTGTTAGTCAGATTAGTCAGATGAAAATAAGAGGTTTAACTGATAAGGAAAGTTCATCAATTATTGCTGCTAATAATAAATTAACTATCAATGGCAGTATGGTAATTAGTAAAAATGGAGATTTACAATATTTACTTGCCATTCCGCTAAGCAGTTTAGAAATTGATTTATCAGAAAATAAGCCAGTTAAAATAAAAATGGTATCAGGTAGTCTTAATGTTTCATATGCTTCTTCCCAACAATCAAAAGGAGGAAGGGAAATGAGTAGTAGAAGTGGTGGCGGTCGTTCACAAGGAAAGGGTGGCGGTCAAGGTGGTGGAAGAGGTAAAGGAAGTGGTGACAGAGGAGGCAGCTCAGAGAATAAAGAACAAAGAATGACGGAAAGGCAGTTGCTTACTACCCCTATTAAAATCAATATTCGAAAAGTAATGCTTGTAAATGAGAATAAATAGTTAAGTTTTTTTTATATTAGTGCTAGTTCTGATTATAGGTGTAATATACAGTATTTTAGAAGCTTTATTTTGCATAATAATAAAAGCTAAAATACCAATATATAGCTATACCAAATGCTAAATATGTATCTTATCTTTGCAAGGAAAGTAAATCTCTTATGTTACTATAAAAGCTAAATATAGTTTTATGAATTACAGAAAGATGATTTTTGCTTAAGTTTATTAAGATAAAATATATAAAGATGAAAAATACTAAATATAGAATTTCGGAAGAATGTATTGGCTGCCAAGCTTGTGTTGATGTTGCAGATAGTAATTTTGATATGAATGGGAATATGGCATTTATGAAATTGCAACCTCAAAACGAAGAACAAATTAGTAGTTGTGATATGGCAATGAATATTTGCCCTGTTGATGCTATTTCAAAAGACGAAGAAACAGTGGAGAATAAAGTAAAGCCAATTTTGTCGGATGCAAATATTAAAGAAACACTTGATAAATACCCTGATTTAAAAGCTATACTGGTAAACCTATCGCCAAAATTTGCTAAATTACAGAAGCCTGCACTTTATAATACTTTGGCTCGTTTTGCATCATTTAAAGATGCAGCAAAGTTAACAGGTGTATCTGTTTGTGAGATTTTACATACTATAAATGATTATTTAGGAGTTTCTGAAGAACTAATCAATAATGCTCCAGAATGCATTTCAATAAATGCAAAAGAAAATCAATTTATTGGGGAAGATATTATTTGGCAAGAGAGTGCCGAGCGTTATATCCTAAATGATGATACTTTAGCAGAAATAGTTACGAAAGTGAATGAATTGAAAGCACAAGAAAATATTGTTATTATATCGGTTGATAAACCTTATGCTTTGCTGAAAACTGTTGATGGTTTTGGTTATAAATATAATATTGAAGAAGGACGAGAGTTTCGCATATCAGTTTTTAATTCTGAAGTAGAAATAGATACGCATTGGCATGAGCGTATGGAAGAGTTTGAAATTCTTGATGTGCGTCGTATGAGTAGTGATCCTTTTGATATAATAATAAAGAAAGCTTATGATACCATTGAAGATGATGGTTTTAGATT
Organism: Bacteroidales bacterium; assembly: GCA_023145955.1. Lineage (GTDB taxonomy): Bacteria > Bacteroidota > Bacteroidia > Bacteroidales > UBA1556 > UBA6267. The sequence goes on along the minus strand of JAGLDA010000070.1, from coordinate 2,768 downwards.
AGTTCAGCGTTTTGAGCCAATTCCAATTATAAATATGCTTTCAGAAATGGGTTATGAGCATGAAACTCGTATTGCTAGCGAGCAAGAAATACATGTGTTTTTTCATAAAAAAGTTAGAGAGCGAGATGCTGACGAAAAGGAAGATAGCGATAAGCCTAATGTTGTAATACAGTCGGCTACACCTGTTGCTTATCCAATTATTATGAGACTGTTGCAGTCTGATAAAATACGAAAAGCAGTAAATATTAAGGAGCTTAAAGTATGGGAAGAAACAGAGAAACATCTTGGTTGGATAGTAAATGGTAAGGCAGATATTAGCTTTTCAGCAGTTATTACATCGGCAAAATTAAAGGATAATGATGTAAAAATACCTGCGCTTTTTGTTTGGGATAATTTTAGCATTCTAACACGTGGCTATAAAGCTAAAAAATTAGAAGATTTAATTGGCCACACCATTGAAACACCTTTATTTGCTGAAGCTCCACCAGCTAAAATTACCAAATATGTAATAGAGGCAAAAGGATTGAATTATGATGATTTTGATTTTTCTTATGGCGAGCCATTTGGTCGACCAGAAGAAATATTAAGAAATTTTGTTCGTGGAGTTTCTGATACAGTAATACTTCGTGAACCTGAGGTTAGTTATGCTATCAATATTTTAAAGAAGATGGGAGAGGAAGTGTCAATACTTTCATATAATAAATTATGGAATGAAATTAACGATGGTTTTGGTAGTTTCCCAAATGCAGGGATATTATTTAAGGGCGAATTTGTTAGAAATAATCCAGAAATTGCACAAGTTGTTTTAGATGAACTTAAGGATGCTATAAAATGGGTGAATGAAAATAAAACTGATGCTGCAAATCTATCGTTTGATATGATGCGCCAATCGCCAGAAAATGTTGAGCTATTTCTTAATAGGGTTAATTTTACTTATGTAGAAGGCGATGAGCTTGTAGCAAAGGTAGAAGACTATTTTAAGATTCTTATTGATCAAGGAATATTAGAAACAAAGGTTGATCAGAAATTGCTAGATATGTTTAAGTTATAAAAGTCTGTTTTATATATATCATTGCTATTAATTCTTTATAACTTAATAATCTTTTTGCTTAGAACGGTATTGTTGGTTTTGATTACAATGATATACAATCCTTTTGGGTACATTGAAATATCTATAATTGCATTTTGTGATTCAATAGTTTGTTTCAGAACTTTGTTATCTAATGACCTAAGTTCAAATCTATAGTTTATTAACGAAGAAGCAATGTTTATTTCATGATTAGTAGGATTTGGGAAAATTGTAAATATTGATTGATCACTATTATGATCAGTCGTGTTGTAGTTTACAATTATAGTTTTTATTATACTATCACTACCCCAAGTATTTGATGCTATAAGTTTTACATTATATATATTGTTGCCAGGAAATGTGTGAGTAGGGTTTGTTTGAGATGAAGTATCGCCATCGCCAAAATCCCAAAGATATGTATTAGCATATTGTGATGAATCATTAAAAATAATTGTATAAGCGCTAGTAAGGTAGGTATGATTAAAGTATGCAATTGGTAGTTGAGAACTTACATTCACCTGCTTTATAATGCTATCAGAACCAAAGTTATTACTCACTACGTGTTTTACTAAATATATGCCAGAAATTAAGTAATTGTGTATAGGGTTTTTAATAAGTGAAGTATCACCATCTCCAAAATCCCAATAATAAGTGTTAGCATATTGAGAAGAATCGCTAAAATCAATATTTAGGTTGTTTGCAATGTAAGTAAAATTACATATTGGAGGATTTGCGCTTGCAATTACATTTATTGTATCTATGAATGTATTAATACCGCAGTTGCTTTCTACTGTTAGACGAACTATATAATTACCCGCAGCTGAATATGTATGTATTGGATTTGCCAAAATTGATACATTCCCATCACCAAAATCCCATTGATAGGTTTGTGCATTTATTGAAGAGTCTATAAAGTGGACTGTTAGTAATGTGTCGTAATAAATATAGTTGGCTATAGGTGCATTATTAGTATTTTGACCAATATTCCAGAGAATAATACTGTCCATAACTATTTGTGTAGCTACATTTTGTAGTAATATTGCTTTATTAAGTGGCATATTTCCAATATAAGAAGCGCCTATGGAGCTATCTTGAAATATGGTGGAGTAAAAAACACAAGCAGCCAAATATGTCCCAGTATCTGTAGGGTGATTGTAATCAGGTTGGTATAATTCAATATTGGGGTATTGAGTTCTACATTCTCTAAAAGCCCAGCCAACAGGACAAACTACTGAATTTAATGAGTCGGCAATCTCCATATAGCCATCGCGAAGTCTTTGTTGCATTGCCCAATATGTATCAGTACCGCCATTTTGAAGAATTCCAAGATCACCATTACGATGAGCATAGGTTAAAAAGAACACCGTTTCACCACATGGGTTATAAATTTTTATTATACTGTCCAAACTTTTAGCATAAGGATAAAACATTGTGCTTCTATCGTTTTCCCATGATGGTAATTGACTTTGTTCTTGCAGAACGACATAGTCCCAATTACCTTGCTGTATTTTTGAGATAGTACTTGAATTATTTAAGTGGTTTTGCAAAGTCGCACCTCCTGCAGTGGCGTCTTCTACATAAATCAGCTTTCCTGTGCTTTGTGCTAAAAGGTTGAATTGGTTTGGTAGATTATTAGAGCCTGTTAAACTATTACCAATAAATAAAACTCGTGTAATTTGTGAATTTGCAGAAAAAGATA
>JAGLDA010000007.1 GCA_023145955.1 Bacteroidales bacterium | reverse complement strand
TAGCCACTCCTACTACAACCACAACGTATATTGTAGAAACATTAGACGCATATGGTTGCTATTGGTCAGATACAATAACAATATATGTTACCGACGTTATATGCGATGAGCCTTACATTTATGTTCCAAATGCTTTTACTCCTAATAATGATGGAAAAAATGATTTTCTAAAAGTAGAATCAAGTGTAGGTTATGATATTGTTTTTCAGATATATGATAGATGGGGAGAGTTAGTATTTGAAACTACTGATATAGACAATACATGGGATGGTATTTATAAGGGGAAAGAACTTCAAGCCGGTGTTTATGTCTATCATCTAAAACTTACATGTTATAACCATCATTTATTTACAAAAAAAGGAAACATAACCCTTATTAGATAATATTATTGAGCTATAAAAACCACATATTAACGAGGGCAATAAAATTAGGCAGCAGCTGTAGTTTTGCTGTAAAACAATATGTGTTATTATTGATTCTTATAGTTGCAATATTTCCAAAAATAGGTCATTCTCAAGATTTACATTTCTCACAATTCCAAAATTCTCCACTGAACCTCAACCCTGCCCTAGCAGCATATACACAAGCAGATTTCAGGTTGGTACTAAATAATAGAACTCAATGGGCATCAGTTACAGTACCATATAAAACAATTTCTGGAAGCTTTGATTTCAAAATACTAAACAGAAAAAAGAATCGAGATTATTTTGGTATAGGAGTAATTTTCAATAAAGATGAGGCAGGAGATTCGCACTATGGTACTATGCAGGTAGGACTTTCCGGCTCTTGGATAAAATCTCTTAGTCGCAAGAATCATCATACAATAGCTCTTGGTGGTCAAGTATCATATTTTCAGCGTTCAATAGATTACTCACAGCTATATTTTCCTGAGCAATGGAATGGTAGCATGTCGAACATAGGGCAAAACCATAGTGAGATATTTACAGTAAATCAATACAATTTCATTGATTTAGCTGTGGGAGCTCACTATTTATATACTCCCTCAAGAAAATTTATTCTCAACAGTGGAATATCTGTTTGGCATATTACGCAGCCTAATCAAAACCTGATTGACAGCAAAGATGCAAGGCTAAATATTAAAACTCAATTTTATACAGAGGCAGAGATTAGTACCAATACACCATTGGATATAATTCCTGCTATATATTTCTCATTGCAAGGACCATATAATGAATTAGTTTTTGGAGGAAAGGTGTATTATAAATTTGAAAAAACCAGAAAAAGATATATGGCCATGAGCACTGGAATATATGGACGAAATAGAGATGCACTAATTCTATATGCAGGTTTAGATTATAAAAGTGCAAGATTGGCAATAACTTATGACATTAACTTTTCGCCATTAAAAGCTGCAAGTCAATATAGAGGAGGAATGGAAATAAGCCTTAAATGGTTGATTTTTAAGAATAAAAAGCAAGTTAAAGTACAAAGCATACCCTGTCCTATATTTTAATAATAATTAGAGATGAGCAAAGTACATTTTGTTTGGTTATTTATAATCCTATTATTTACAATAATTGGCAAACCATCTATTGCTCAAAATAATAAAGAAAAAATAAGTAAAGCTCAGCAATATATTATTGAAGGAGAGTATGAAGAAGGCAATAAGATATTTACTAATCTGCTGAAGGATGATTCTACTAATTTAGAAACAAGATACATATATGCGTTAAGCTTATACCGCCAGCAAAACACTAGCCTGGCAAATAAGCAATTTTCTTATTTTATAAAATCTGATAAAATAATAAACTATGAAGTTTATTTCTATTATGCTCAAACATCAAAATTATTAGAAAAATTTCAAGAAGCAATATTTGGATATTCAAAATATATAGAACTTGGCAAAAATGCTGAATTCAGGCGCATATCAGAGCAGGCTCTAGAGTCGTCAAAATTAGCACTAAGCACGCAAAACGATAATATTGAAATAGAAGTGATTCACCTTCCTCCACCAATAAACACACCATATTCGGAGTTCAATGCAGTTCAGCTTTCTAGCAATAAGATAGTTTTTTCAAGGTACTACCCACAGTTTACCGATAGTGTGGAAAATATTTTTTCGCAGAACTACCTATCAGATATTTTTCTTGCAAAGCAAACGACTAGCGGATGGCAAAACCCAAAATTATATAGTAAAAACTTATCTAGCAATAGATATTTCACTGCAAATATTTGCTATACAGAGAATAAAAGAGAAGTGTATTTTACTAGATGTGTTGATAATAGTGGACAAATTGGGCAATGCAAAATTTACCATTCAAAATACAAGAATGGGAAATGGCTGAGACCTAAAAAGGTAAATCAAGTAAACAAAGATAACTTCACTAGCACACAACCAAACATTGTTGAATTTGAGGATTATCAAATCCTGTATTTTTGCTCTAATATCCCCAATGGATTTGGTGGTAATGATATTTGGTATTCTATAATTAGAGATGGAAAGATTGATAACCCTATAAATGCGGGAAGTATTATCAATACCAAAGGAAATGAGGCAAGCCCTTTTTATGATAAAGAAAGAGAAACTTTATATTTTAGCTCCGACACCCATAAAGGTTATGGAGGATTTGATATTTTTAAAGTAGCAGGTTCTTTATCCAGTTTTAAGGAACTACGAAATATGGGTATAGGCATTAATTCTCCAGCAAACGACCTATACTATATCAAAGGTATAGATGACGACATTGCTTTTTTTAGTTCAAACAGGAAAGGCTCCTACTTCCATGGCAATATAGAAAACTGCTGTACAGATATTTATAAGGCAATACTAAAGCCTAAGTTAGCTAATCCTCCATTAGAAACTGAGAATATTGATAGTACAGAGATAGATTCAAATGTAATTGCAATAAAAAAGCTACTTCCATTGAGTCTATATTTTGAAAATGATATGCCAAATCCAAAAAGCATAGAAAACAGTACAAACTCTAATTATAAGGACCTACTAAGATTCTATATTGAAGCCAAGGGACAATATAAAAAGGAATATGCCAAAGGCCTTTCTGATAATGAAGCTATAATTGCGGAGAACCATATTGAGGATTTTTTCAATAAAAAAGTCGAAAGAGGTTTTAGCGATTTGAACAAACTTGTGGAATTGCTTAAATTAGAATTAACAAACAAGAAAGTAGTAAGAATTAAAATTAGGGGATTTGCAAGCCCTTTAAATAATTCCGATTATAACCTTGCACTTTCTAAAAGAAGAATTTATAGTTTGAAAAATTTCATTAGAGAATATGATAATGGGTATTTTGCGAAGTTTATGGATAATACTAACGACAGCATACACAAGCTTATGATATACGAAGATCCCCTTGGCGATAGTCAATCCATAGGAATTGTTAGCAATAATCCTAACGACAAAAGAAACTCCGTATATAGCCGTGAGGCAGCATTACAACGAAAAATACAGATAGTAATGTATAATAGTGATGATATACTACCATTGAACGAAAGTTCATTTCCTATTTTGACATGGCAAAATTCAGAGATTAATATTGGAGAGATTAATAAAGAAAGAAATAAAACATTAATAGTATACTTTACTAATACTGGAGAATCAGAATTAGAAATAAAGAGTATCACCACAGAATGCAAGTTTATTACTATGCAAAACCCACAAACCACATTACAGCCTAACGAAAAAGGTAAAATTTACATATTGGTAAAAAGTAAGAAACTTAAAGCGAATAGTTATAATTGCGATATTAATTTTAAAACGAATAGTATAAAAGGAAATAGTAAATTACAACTAACATTTAAAATTTTGGAATAATTAAATTCAAATATAAACTATAAAAACAATGAAAAATTTAGCGATAATTATAGGCTTAGCAGCATCTTTTGCTCTGGGGTTCTATATAAATAGTATTAGCAATAGCAAACTTGAAAAAATATCTGCTAAAGAGGTAATAAATAATTCTACTGATACCAATAATGATGACAATTTAAAACTGGGAGCTTTTTCATTAAGTCTTAGTGTTAAGGATATTAAGGCTTCCAAGCTGTTTTATGAAAATCTTGGCTTTGTACAACTTGGAGGAAATGTAGATATGAAATATCTAATAATGAAAAACGAAAATTCATTAATTGGACTTTTCCAGGGTATGTTTGATGGCAATATTTTAACCTTTAATCCTGGTTGGAATGAAAGTGGCGAAAATATTGATTATTTTGATGATATAAGAATTATCCAAGATCATTTGAAAAGTAATGGAGTTAGTATTTTAAAAGAAATTAACAAAGAAACCTCTGGCCCAGCTAGTTTTATGATTATGGATCCCGACAGCAATACTATTTTAATTGATCAACATAGGTAATTTGTCTTTTTTAAGCAGTAAACAACAACCCTCTATTAAAAATAACGATGATTAAAAAACTATCTCTAATTTTTACTGTTCTTATATTTATATTATTATCCATATCATGTACTAAGGATAATTCCATATCTCTTACTACAGATTATTCTATTGAAGGATTACAAATTACATTTAAAGGAAGTGCTTTTATTAAAGAAGGTACAATGTCAGAGGTATCCATTAATTGGGGAGATGGAAAAAGTACATCATTAAAAAACATTAATTTTAATAGTTTTGAGAAAGAGCATTTATATGCTAAACCTTCTATTTATAATATTACCATTATTGCTACAGATATAGAAGGAGCAAGCGTAAGTAAATCGTACAGTATTTCAATGGATTATAAAGAAGCTAACCTTAGTAAAATAAAACCTACAATGTTTAAATCCACTGACAATGAGTACCTTATATTGACATTAAATCTACACACCTACCAAGAAAGCAATCAGTATGAAAAATTCAATACTATTGTTGAACTCATAGCGAAAATGGATGTTGATTTTATTACTTTTCAAGAATGCGCACAACATAGAT
>JAGLDA010000069.1 GCA_023145955.1 Bacteroidales bacterium | reverse complement strand
AACTTATAATTCAGAGCTATAACTACTTTGGCATGCAATTTGCTTTACTGTTATTAGTAGAAGTACGGAAACATCCCTTGTTTCCTGTATAGTTGTTTTAGAATAGCAATAACTATAAAAGTCCGCTCTGAGCAAGCGGACTTTATTTTTTTATAAAATTTTCTTTCTTACAATTCTGGGAATATTTTTCCCAAAATGACACCATTTCTTTTTTGATAGATAATCATAACAATTTCACACCCCTATAAAATATTACATTTATTAGTTTTTGGCATATTACTTGTTAATGTATAAACGTTAGAGGTTCCCCACCTCTATATTTTAGTTTTAGTTTTATAGTAGTTAGTATTTAAGTCCGCTATTCTGCGGACTTTTTTTTCAAAAAAATTTCAATGCAAAACAAGTTAAACACCTAGTATAATCGATAATTGTTATTAGTTTTTACAACATCATTATTTACTATATTTGTATCATATTAAATATACTTTTTATACATTAAAACAATAATACAATAATGGATACAAACTTTAATAAAATACAGAATATTCTTTTAGACCTAGACTATAATATAGTTCTGAATGACAGCAATGAAGGAGTTTTTATAATAGAAAAACTAGATGAGGGAATAAATAAATTAGTAATAATATGTGAAGAATCAATAGTGATATTGGAGCAATTTATTTTTGAAATTAAGAACGAAAGCACCGAAATGTATAAAAGTCTATTGATGAAAAACAGAGACATTATACATGGCGCATTTGTTATTGACGAATCAGGAAAAGGAGTAATTTTTAGAGATACGCTTCAGATTGAGAATATTGACAGAAACGAGCTTGAAGGCTCAATAAATGCATTAAGTGTATTATTAAGTGAATACACTAATGAAATAATTAATTTTTCAAAATAATAAAATACGAAAACATGGGAATATTAAATAGAATTTTCAAACTAGGACAAGCAGAAACAAACTCTGCAATAGACAAATTAGAAGATCCAATAAAAATGACTGAGCAAGGCATTAAGGATTTAAAAACCGACCTTGACAAAAGCTTACAAGCATTGGCAGAAATAAAAGCATTGGCAATACGCTCGCGTGGCGATATGAATAAAGCCAAGGCTATGGCTAGTGATTACGAAAAGAAAGCTATGCTAATATTACAAAAAGGTGAAAAAGGAGATATTGATGCATCTGAGGCAGATAGACTAGCTTCCGAAGCACTTATAAAGCAACAGGAGAATAATGAAGCAATGCAACGTTCAAAAACTGAAGTTGATAAGCTTGAAGGAAATATTTCTCAATTAGAAACTGGTGTTAGAAAAATACGTACCAATATTAGCTCTTGGGAAAATGAATTGAGAACACTAAAAGCTCGAGCTAAAGTAAGCTCTGCTACAAAAAAAATAAATAAACAAATGGCTAATATTGATAGCTCATCAACGGTATCGATGCTAGAGAGAATGAAAGACAAAGTTGCTGAAGACGAAGCTCTTGCCGAATCTTATGGCGAAATTGCTAATGAAAGTAAGTCTATTGATGATGAGCTTGACAAAGCCCTAGAAGGAGATGCAAAAGCACAAGCATCGGATTCGTTAGCAGCACTGAAAGCTAAGATGGGAATGTAAAAAGTTTTTTTTAGATTTGTTGTTTCTGGTAAATATCAGAAACAACAAATCATTATATACCTATATTTATACATGTTTATTTATAAAAAAATATAGACCTATGAAATTATTCGATAAATTTAAGAAAAAGAAAAAAGCATCATACGATCCAACAAATATTAATATAACTGATTTATCTCAAGGATTTGTTTTTGATTACAACATGAGCACCTGGGTTATTAATGAAGAATATGAATATGATTGGGGCGATAATTTTTACACTAAGGAGTATAAAATTAGTAATGGAAGCGAAACCTTTTTTTTATCAGTAGAAGACGATGATGAGCTTATACTTATACTAACAAAGAAGATTAATCTTAGAAAAATAGACACCGACGTAGCTGATAGTATTATTAAATTTGAAGAAGCTCCTCGTGAAATAATGTATAATGGAGAAAAATACTTTTTAGAAAAAGAGTCTCCAGGGTACTTTTGCAATAAAAGTAAAGATGCAAATGATTGGGATGAATTTATATCATGGGATTATTATAATAACGATGGAAACCTATATATATGCATTGAACAATGGGACGAAAAAGAATTTGAAGCATCAGCTGGCATAGTAATTAAAGAAATTGAGATTTCTAATATTTTGCCGAACGAAACATAGAATAAAATTATTTATCTATCAATATATTTCTAATAATCAATAGAATGAAAATAATTAAATACACATTTATTGCAATATTAACATTAATACTGGTCTCTTGCGGCTCCGAATCTCCTAAGTTTCAGAAAAGCCCAATAGATATTCTTATTAAGGACATGGGTAACTTAAATTCATTCGTAATTATACTTTACGATATGGATTATTTTGAAGATGAAAACTCCTATAAACATCAATATCAGATTTTGAAGGATGAAATAGATACTGTTACTTCAGAAATCACTCCTTGGTATGTAGTATCTGATGTATTATTCAAGAAACACCAAGAGGATATGGGAATGGAAGTAGCCTCTAAAAAAGATGGTATTGTTACCAAAGCTGTAAGCCCTGCCGGTTATTCTAATTATGTTGGAAACGAAAAATATGGCAACTGGCAACGCAATAGTAGCGGTGGTAGTTTTTGGGCATTTTATGGTCAGTATATGTTTATGAGCAGTATGTTTCGCATGTCGATGTATCCTGTATCTCGTGGCTATTACAATAACTATAGAGGTAGCTACTATGGCCGTCAGTCTTATTATGGACATAATGGAGCGCGCACCTACGGCACATCAAGTACTTATAATAAAGGACGAACAAATTCTAGATGGAATAATCGCCCTTCTTCATTTAAGCAAAATGTAAGAAATAGAGTAAGTCAAAGCACTGCCAAGAAATCACATACTAGATCAAGATATAGTCAATCGCGCAGCCGTTCACGTAGTGGCAGCTATGGCAAATAATCGTACTATACTCCTATAATATACTGATACAAAACTAATAAACATGACTGATACAAATATAGATTTCATACTAGAACCAGCTATTTATCTTGCTGTTACATTCGTAATGTTTGTAATTGGCAAATACATATATCAATTATTTCATCCTAAAATAAATGTAAAATCAGAGTTGGTTATAGAAGACAACTTTGCTTTTGCTATTGCACATACTGGCTACTTAATAGGATTGCTTATTGCCATTGGAAGTGCTATAGTTGGCCCTTCGCATGGAATTATTATCGATATTATTGACATTGTAGTTTACGGTTCGTTGGCAATAATATTGCTTAACCTTTCTACTATTATTAACGATAAGCTAATCCTTAATAAATTTGATGTGCGCAAAGAAATAATCGAGGATCGTAATGAAGGTACTGGAGCTATTGAAGCAGCAAGTGCAATTGGTGCAGGACTTATAATTTACGGCTCTGTTTCTGGCGAAACTGACTATCTTCTGTTTGGAATAATGACATCATTGGTTTTTTGGGTAATTGGGCAGTTTATCATGATACTTACCGCCAAGGTATATAATCTAATAACATCCTATGATGTACATGAACATATAGAAAAAGATAATGTAGCTGTAGGGATAGGTTTTGCTGGAGCATTTATTGCAATATCAAACCTTATTAGATTTAGCCTTATGGGTGACTTTATAGACTGGGAAACATCATTTATAAAAATAGGATTATACGTTTCCTTAGGATTTGTATTTCTATTGGTAACACGCTTTATTGCTGACAAAGTACTTTTACCTGGTCAGAATCTTAAAGATGAACTTATAAACCAAGAAAAGCCAAATATTGGAGCAGGCCTTATTGAGGCATTTGCTTACATTGGCGGCTCTGTACTAATTACTTGGGTGTTATAAATGCTTAAATCAAATATTTTAAAACTAGCATTATTTGCCACTGGCCTTTCAGGTATTGTTGCAGAATACATATTAGGTACATTAGCAACTTACCTTTTGGGAAACTCCGTATTGCAATGGACCATGATTATATCTGTGATGATGTTTTCCATGGGTCTTGGGAGCCGCTTTACGAAACACCTTAGTGGCAATCTATTGGTTAAATTCATAATAATTGAATTTGCACTTTCACTTTTTGTTTCATACACATCAGTTTTATCATATACAACTGCAGCTTTTTCTGAATATGCTGGCTTTGTTATTTATGCGCTAAGCATTATTATTGGTATTTTTATTGGCATGGAAATCCCTATTGTAATTCGTCTAAATGATGAATTTGAAAGCCTACATATAAATGTATCTTCAGTAATAGAAAAAGACTATTATGGCAGTCTGTTAGGCGGTGTTTTCTTTGCTTTTATTGGCTTACCATACCTTGGCCTAACATATACTCCTTTTGTTTTGGGAATGGTAAATCTTATAATTGCCATTATGCTAATGATAATGCTTAAAGATGGCTTATCAATTAGTAATAGAAAAATACTTAATATTTCGTCCATAGCAATGGTGTTAATAATTACGATTGGAGCTTATTTTGCACAACCAATTATTCTTTTTGGCGAACAGAGAAAGTATAAAGACGTAATTGTTTACCAAGAGCAATCTAAATATCAGAAAATAGTTATAACTCAGTGGAAAAATGATTATTGGTTATACTTAAATGGGAATCACCAATTAAGCTCCCTTGATGAGCTTATGTACCATGAGCCAATTGTACACCCTATTATGAAGCTTGCAAAACACCCACAGAATATATTAGTAATGGGAGGTGGTGATGGGTGCGCTGTTCGTGAAATATTGAAATATAGTAGTGTAAAAAATATCACATTAGTAGATCTCGATCCTGCGATGACAGAGCTTGGAATGAATAATGAAATTCTAAGAAATATGAATAAATCAGCATTTCATGACTCAAAGGTTACAATAATAAATCAAGATGGCTATAAATATTTAGATACTGTTAATGAATATTATGATGTAATAATTATAGACCTCCCCGACCCTCGTACCGTGGAGCTAGGAAGGCTCTATTCATACGAATTTTACAGACTATGCAATAAGCACCTAAGACAGAATGGTTTATTAGTAACTCAAGCAGGAAGCCCATATTTTGCAACAAATGCTTTTAATTGTATTGATAAAACCATTGCCGAGGCCGATTTCTCTACATTGGCAATACATAATCATATTATTACATTGGGAGAATGGGGCTGGGTAATTGGCGCAAAAAATATCTCAAAAGAAAACCTCCTTATTGAAGCTAAAAGTCTTAATTTTGACGACATTCAAACAGAATGGATAAATAATGAAGCCATGCAAATGATGACTTCTTTTGGGAAAAACATATACCCAGGAAAAAGAGATTCCGTAAGAATAAATAAAATACATGACCCCGTACTATACAAGTATTATCTTGATGGAAACTGGGATTTGTATTAACGTAAAACAGTTTAATAATGAATGCTATAATATATAATTATAAGGTGTGGATTAAGGAAATTAAGCCCGAAATATTGATCTCAAAGCTTAACGAACTCCTTACCATCTCAGGGTATAAAACGTTAAGTTTTATTGAGCACAGCTTTTCCCCTCAGGGATATACTAGTCTTTGGCTACTGGCAGAAAGCCATCTTGCACTGCATACTTTCCCTGAGCAACAACGGGCGTATATAGAACTCAGCAGCTGCAACGAGGGTATGAATAATAAATTTATAAAAGAGATTAATCTTTGGATTAAAAAAGAAAATATTGGAGAAAATAAGGGCGAAAAACAAATAACAAAACCATAAAAATACATGTTTTCTAAAAAAACAAATTTGATAATAACGCTAGTAGGACTAATTCTATTCCTATTGTTTTCGTGGCTATTGCTAAGTTTCGAAAATGATAACGAAAATTCTAGCATTAAAAGTATTGGCGATGTAATGTGGTATGCTATTATTACGCTAACCACAGTAGGTTATGGGGATTACTTCCCAATTACTACGGGAGGAAAAGTTGTTTCCTTATTTTTTGTAATAGCTAGCCTAGGAGTACTTGGCTTTTTTTTAAGTAGACTAACAAATAAAATTCAAAACTATATGGAATTGAAGAAGAATGGTCATTTTGGGACCGATTACGAAGAACATTTTATAATATTTGGATGGAATAAATTTGGGCAACATGTTGCTGAGCAGATTTTAAAAGCAAATAATAAAATCGCGATTATTACTGATAATAAAGATGATATTGAAAATATAAAAAGCTTATATTCAAGCAATAACTTATTTATTCTCTTATCGGATTACAAGAATTTTGATGAACTTAAGAAAGCAAATATAGAAAAGGCATCTACCCTATTTGTAAATTTTAGTGACGACACCGATACTTTGGTTTATTTGATAAACCTAAAGAAACACTATCCTAATATTAATTATGTGGTTTCGCTTAACAATCCGGATCTAAAAGAGACATACAAAACTATAGGCACTACATATGTAATATCTAAAAATGAAATTGCCTCAAAACTTGTGGCTAGTTATATTTTTGAGCCAGATGTAGCTACTTATACTGAAGATATAATTACAACCTCTGATAAAATAGATGAATTTGATTTTCTTGAGTTCGAAGTTATAAGCACAAACCCATTTATTGGCTTGGAGTATTTCGATTTTTTTGTAAAAATAAAGAAAGACCTTAATGCAGTAGTTGTTGGAATAAGCCGCATTATAGATGGAAAAAGAACTCTCATTAAAAACCCTCCAAACGATACTGTTATTACGCCAAGCGATTATATACTTATGATATGCAATGGACATACTAAAAAGGACGTAGAAGCGAAATTTGGCGTTAAAGAAGGACGAAAATTCTAGATTATCAATTATTATATACCACAAGTGATGCACTAAATATACTGTAATAAACACCTATATCTTTCAAATATAGGTACTGTAGTTTTTTCATATCGTTTTCAATAAAAAAAATATACCATTCAGTAATAATTGTACCTTTGCAGCCGCAAAAATAAGATGATTTTGAATGTATTATTGTAACGACAAATACATTATATAAATATTTAAACAATAATAAAATGAATAAAGATACAATACTAGGTTTCTTTTTTATATTTCTAATATTAGTGGGATACTCATGGTATGTAGCACCTACTGAGGAAGAAATTGCACAACAACAAAAAGAATTATCACTGCAAGATTCATTACGAATTATAGAGCAAGAGCACGCAAGAATTGCCGAAACAGAGCGTAAAATATCAAAGGCAACTGATGACGTTTCAACTCAAGAAGTAAGCAGTACAGAAGTGGTAAAAAACGACTCATCACTTAACGCATTACAATTGTATAAGTTTGGCAATTTTGCTGCAATGAGTTCGGGTGAAGACAAGGAGTATACAATTGAAAATGATAAGATAAAGATTCGCATATCTACCAAAGGTGGAAATATTACCTATGCCGAAATAAAGAATTATCACACATACGATACTTTACCATTGGTTCTTTTTGATAAGAATACGGCAAGTATTAGCTATAGGCTGAGTGACAAGAATGTACAAACTAAGTCTCTATATTTTGAACCTACTGTAAAAGATGGCGATGATTTAGAAGACTATGTATATGTAAAAGAAGGAGAAACTTATAGTTTCTCTATGCGTATTTACCCAAATGATGATAACGGGAATGTCCTTAGAGACAAGTATTTAGAATTTGCTTATACAATTACTGGTGATGACTATATGATTGATTATAACCTTAATATGCAAGGTATGGGCAATTATGTTGCACCAGGTTATAACGATATTCCATTATACCTAAATATGAATATGATGGGTCAGGAAAAAGACCC
>JAGLDA010000068.1 GCA_023145955.1 Bacteroidales bacterium | reverse complement strand
GCTTTAAATGGTGCTGCATATTCTAGTTTTGAATCTAATACAAGTTCATCTCCGTGGGCCTACAACCAATTTGATGTTGTAGCAGTTGAGTTTAATGCTACCCGTTCACTTACAAGACAAGTATTGGGTTCTCTTGTTCCTGCTTATGGAGTAGGGGTACATCAGTATGGTGGTGATATAGCAGAACTTATTGTTTATAATTGTGTACTTAATGATGTGCATCGAATTATAGTTGAAAATTATTTAGCTGCCAAATATGGTATTACTATTAGTAATCAAATGTATACTTATGGTAGTGATTATAAACATGAAGTTGCTGGCATTGGTAGAATTAACAGTGATCATTTTAACTCAGATGCCCAAGGAAAAGGGATTATCAGGATTCATAATCCATCAGGACTTGACGATGATGAGTTTTTGATTTGGGGTAATGATAATGGATTGCAGCAGGCAACCGAAACAACAGATATTCCCGCAAGTGTTGAAGCTAGGTTTACTAGGGTATGGAGAGCTCGTGAGGTAAATAGTTCGCTCGCAGCAGTGGATGTTGGTGCAATAGATATGAGTTTCGACTTAACAGGTTTAGGAAGCGTAACAGCCTCGGACCTACGCTTATTAGTAGATTCTGATAATGACGGTTTATTTGCTGATGAAACACCAATTTCAGGAGCTACAGATGTAGGTGATGATGTGTATAAGTTTTCTGGAGTAACAGCTATTGCTGATAAATTAAGATTTACTTTGGCAACAATTAATAAAGATGATACACCTTTACCAATAGAATTATTAAGCTTTACGGCCAAGCAATTAGAAAACAAAACTATAAAATTGGATTGGCAAACAGCTACTGAAATTAACAATGATTATTTCACAGTTGAACGTTCTGAAAATGGTGAAAATTGGAAAGAGCTTATTAAGGTTAAGGGCGCAGGAAACTCAAACAATATTTTAAACTATTCTACTATTGATAGAAATTCGTTATTTGGCACTTCGTATTATCGACTAAAGCAAACTGATTATGATGGACAATTCTCTTTTTCACAGATTAGATCGGTAAATTTAAAAGACGATAATAATATTAGTATTTATCCTAATCCTACTGAAGGTTTTATTACCATTGACCAAGCCAACTTTGAAATAGAAGATATTAAAATTTATAATATAATAGGCCAAGATGTAAGTATGTTTACAAAGGTGATTGTAAATGATGATACAAAGCTAATAATTGATTTAAATAACTTAAGCTCTGGTGTATATATAGTAAAAATAAATACTTTTGTAGGCAAAATTTATAAGAAATAATCTATTGTAAATACTTGGTATTCATATATAATATGAACTGATTATTAACGATTATTCTTAAGCTCCAAGCAAGTGTTTAAAACTTTGTACCCTTTATATAAAATAAAAAAAAACGCTCAGAAATGAGCGTTTTTTTATTACGTTTTATTTAATTACTGCAATTTTAAAAGTCTTAGTTTCATTAAGGGTTCTTATCACCATAATATAATAACCTTGATTCAAACTATTAAAATTATACCTCTCATATATTCGATCTTGATTTGTATAATCTTTTAAGTAAATCATCTTACCTGTTAAATCAAATACAGCAATTTGCGAATTGGATGGGGCTGATAGCTCTACTTCTACACGAAAAATACCATCATTAGGATTTGGATATAGTTTTGCATTAAGAATTTTAATAAAAGGTGTAATTACCTCATCGGTTTCAATTTTTGCATCAATTAGCTCTGATGGACCTTTAGCTGGATCTATTACTATAATAGGCTTTATAATTTCAGCAGAACACTCACTATTTTCTGCAATTAATCTCACATTATAGGTGCCAGCCAAATAATATAGGTGAATAGGGTCTGCTAAAGTATCTGTAGTTCCATCATCAAAATTCCAATGGAAATAGATAGGATCAGGGTATGAAAGTTCTATAAACTGTATGCTATCCATTGTTTCCACATCGCTAGCGGACAGAAATTTTGCAACCATTGCCATATTGGAAATTACCACCTCAAAGGTGTCTTTTTCTATACAACTCTGCACCTGAGCTTCTACATAATAGGTTCCTATTTCCGATACTAAAACGCTATCGGCTGTTTGCGAAAAATTGTTTGGTCCTAACCAATTTACTATTGCTCCTGTGGCATTTGGGTTTACAATTAAATCTTCACCAGGGCAAATATATAGCGAATCGGCAATGTTCAATGTGTGTAAGTACTGTATGGAGATATTTATACTATCAATAGCATTACAATTATTGGTATCGTTTACCGAAATCCAGTAATCACCTGATTGATAAATATATGTATTTGCAATAGTATCGTTATTGCTCCACAAATATGATGAATAATCTCCCACATTAAGCAATAGACTATCAGCATTGCAGGTATCTATATCTGCTCCTAAACTAACTATAGGAAGGGCAAATATCTCCACATTTACAGTGTCTGAATCCATGCAGCCATCAGCAGTTGTAAGCTCAATGGAATATATACCACTTTGAGTTATTGTGATTTGCTGAGTTGTATCTCCGGTATTCCAATTATATATAGAAGCAGAGCCAGCATCTAAAGTAAAGCTTCCGCAAGAGGAAGTGTCAGTGCCTAAATCTGCAATGGCTGGAGTATTAAAAATTAAAATAGTTGTATCGTTATTTTCGCAGCCATTATTATCAGTTACTTGTACGTAATATGTTCCTGCATTGGAAGTAGTAAGAGTTTGATTGCTAGAGAAATTAGACCAGAAATACGTAGAACCTGGATTTTGCGCATCTAAAGTATAAGTGGTTGCACAAGTTTCGGTGGTATCGGTGAAATTAATTTGTGGTAACGATTGTATTTCAATAGAACCTAAAGTTGTATCAAAGCACTGCCCATTATTATAATTGGCTATTAGCTGAATAGTATAATTGCCAGTATTTGAGTATAATGCCTTTGGTATTTCTTGCACGGAGGTATCACCATTTCCAAAATCCCAATGCCACTGTACTAGGCCATCAAAAGTTGAGAGGTTATTAAAGTAAGCCGTATCGTAAAGACAAACATTGGCTACATTAAAATTAGCAGAATCGTTGAGGTTGATAGTTATTGTATTTATAACAGTATCCATGCAACCCATATTTGAGCTGGCAATAAAGCTTACATTATAACTAGATACATTGGCAAAATTAACCGTTGTATCCTGAGAAATTGAGCTTATACCATTATCAAAATCCCACTCATAATTTGTTATGCTATATGCATTTGAAATGCTTGACGTATCAACAAAACTTACTTCAAAATTATCGCATAAAGTGGAGGTTTGGAAGCCTGCAACCGGGATTTCGTATACGGTATGAATTATTGTGGTATCGTTAACGCATGCCGAATCGGAAGTTATGCTTAATTGTACTTGGTAATTTCCTGGGCTAGCATATTGATGTGTAATATTGGCCATATTGGAAGTGTTATTATCTCCAAAATCATATAGGTATGAAGATATACTGCCAGAGCTAATTGCGGAAGCATCTTGGAAAGATGAGCCTTCATTCTGACAAGAATGCTGAGTAGTAAATGCCGCAAAAGGAATAGGATTAATATAGATGTTTACAGAATCGTTAGAAGTACAACCATTAGTGCCAGTAATTGTAACTTTATACATTCCTGAAGTATCGGCATTAATATTCTGGGTTGTTTCACCAGTATTCCAGCTATAAGATGAACCGCTATTGTCTGCATCAAGTAATAAAACTCCGCAAGAAGAAGTGTCGCTACCTAAATTTGCAATTACAGGAGTTTTGAAATTTATATTACTAGTATCACTATTTATACAGCCATTATTATCAGTAATTTCTACATAATAAGTGCCTGCTTGAGAAATAGCTAAAGTTTGATTTGTAGAATTGTCGGACCATAAATAGTTTGAGCCTATATTCTGAGCATCAAGAATATATGTTGATGAGCAAGTATGAACAGATGTTGGAAAATTAATTTGAGGTAGAGCAAATATGTCAATATTTTGACTAAGCGTATCTGTACATTGTCCATTATTATAAGTTGCTACTAATTGCACATTATATATACCTGAGGAAGCATAAAGTTCTGATGGATTTTCTAAATATGAGGTATTGCTATTTCCAAAATTCCATTGCCATTGTATTGCTTCTGTTAGGGAAGAAGTGTTGATGAAATTAGCAGTGTCATTTAGGCAAATATTGTTTGTACTAAACCCAACGGTATCATTGGCTGCAATTTGGATAGCCGTAATTGCAGTATCGCTACAGCCCATATTTGATGTGGCTATCAAACTAATATTATAAGTTCCAGTATTGATAAAATTAATACTAGTATCTTGAGCAATGGAGGTTATACTATTATCAAAATCCCAATTATAATCAGTAATGGTATAGGCATTAGAAATGCTTGAAGTATCATTAAAAATTATTTCAAAATTATTGCAAATAGTAGTACTTTGGAAACCTACAATGGGGCTTTCGTATATATTATGGATTATGCTAGTATCTTTTACACAGCCCGAATCGGAAGTAATAGTGAGTTGCACTTGATAATTTCCTGGACTAGTATAATTATGGTTAGGGTTTGCCAAATTAGAACTTTGGTTATCGCCAAAATCATAAAAATAGCTAGCAATAGTACCTGTACTAATGCTGGAAATATCTTGGAAATTTGAACCTTGGTTTTGACAAGAATGCTGAGTAGAAAAGGCAGCCACAGGAATAGGATTAATTACAACATAAATGGAATCACTTCCTGAACAACCATTGGCATCAGTAATCGTAACTTTATAAAGGCCAGAAGTATCAGCGATTATTTGCTGTGAGTTTTCGCCAGTATTCCAGTTAAAGATAGAGCCTGAATAATTTGCATTAAGATTCAGACTACTACATAATGATGTATCAACTCCTAGATTTGGAGCTACTGGAGTATGGAAAATTAAATAGCTAGTATCGTAATTAATACAGCTGTT
Source organism: Bacteroidales bacterium (assembly GCA_023145955.1). GTDB lineage: Bacteria > Bacteroidota > Bacteroidia > Bacteroidales > UBA1556 > UBA6267. Next base: position 1,959 of record JAGLDA010000068.1, on the reverse strand, counting down.
TTGATTTGTTATTTTTACCCAATAATCACCTTCTGTATTAGCTATAAGAGTTTGATTTGTGCTATTATTAGACCATAAATAAGTTGATCCAGTATTCTGCGCATTTAATGTATATGTGCTTTGGCAAGATTCGGTAGTGTCAGAAAAACTTAGCTGAGGAATACTATAAACTTCTGTATTCTTACTTATTGAGTCAGAACATTGTCCATTAGCATAAGTTGCAATTAGTTTTACCATATAATTTCCCGATGAGCCATATAGTTCTTTTGGACTTTCTAAAAGTGAATTATCACCATTTCCAAAATTCCATTGCCATTGTATATCACCAGATAAAGAAGATGTATTATTGAATTCAGCACTATCGTAAGAACATACATTTGTTACGTTAAAACTAACAGAATCGTTTTGAATAATAGTCAATATATTTGTCGCAGTATCGCTACAGCCTACATTTGATGTAATTATTAGGCTTACATTATAAGTGCCCGTATTAGCAAAATTAATAGTAGTATCCTGTGCTGAAGAAATCATAGAATTATCAAAATCCCAATCATAATTGGTAATATTATAAGCATTAGAAATGCTAGATGTATCTGTAAATATTACTTCAAGATTATCGCAAATAGTAGCATTACTAAAGCCCGCAATTGGTAATGAGTAAATAGAATGTATAATGCTTGTGTCCTTAGTACATGCCGAATCGGAGGTAATAGTAAGCACTATTTGATAATTGCCAATATCGGCAAAACTATGTGTTGGACTTTCTAAATTTGAGGTGCCACTATCATCAAAATCATAGTGATAGGAAACAATACTTCCTGAACTAATACTGGATATGTTCTGAAAAGAAGACACCGTATTTAGGCAAGTATTCTGTGTAGAAAATGAAGCAATAGGAATGGGATTTATTTGAATTATAACAGAATCACTTCCTGAGCATCCATTGGCGTCAGTTACTGTAACTTTATAAAATCCAGTGCTATCGGCATTAATAATTTGTGTGGTTTCGCCAGTATTCCAGCTAAAAGTAGAGCCTGCATAATTGGCATTAAGTTCCATACTGCCACAGGCAGAAGTGTTAGGGCCAAGGTTTGGTGTAACGGAAGAATTTAATCCAATATAAACCGAATCAACAAAGTTGCACGAGTTTGAATTAGTTATGGTAACAGAATAATCACCATCAGAGGTAGCCATTAAAGTTTGATTAGTGGAATTATTATTCCATAAATATGTGCTCCCAGTATTCTGTGCATCCAATAAATATTGAGCTCCGCAGGTGAAAATAGAATCTCCAAAACTAATATTTGGAATATTGAATACCTCTGTACTTTGAACTAGAGTATCGTAGCATTGACCACCACCATAATTCACTACCAAAGAAATATTATAGTTTCCAATATCCGAATAACTATGCGTGGTAGAACTATCTGAAGAGATATTATTGTCGCCAAAGTCCCAACTCCATGTTTGATTTTGATCAGAATAAGTGGAGGTATTATCTAATACAGTAGCTTCGTTTAAGCAAACATCGGATGCTGTAAATGATAGATTATCGGTTTGAGTGACAGAAAGTGCAACCGTAGTAGAATCCTTACATCCAAAGTTTGTTGTACATACTAGTTTCACATTATAGGTTCCTGCATTAGTGTAGCTTTCAGTTGGATTTGTTAGGGTAGAGTTTTGTCCATTATCAAAATCCCAAATATAATCCGTGATTGAATATGGATTAATAACTGATGATGTATCGGTAAAGCTAATTTCTTGATTATTGCATAAATATGAGTTGATATAGCCAACAATTGGTAATGGTTTTATATTTGTAGATTTTGAAATACTATCGCTACAGCCTTCATCAGATATTATATTCAATTGCACATTATAAGTAATATCATTTGCAAAGATATGATTTGGATTTTGTTGAGTTGAACTATTCCCATCATCAAAATTCCAATTATACGA
>JAGLDA010000067.1 GCA_023145955.1 Bacteroidales bacterium | reverse complement strand
GGTGACCCCGATAGCTATCGGAAACAATGTTTTAATCATGCCCCTGTGGGTCAAATTAAGATTAAAAATTGTCATGTTCGTTTCATATGTTTATATATTTAACATCTTAATTAGTTCTTATAATAAAAGCCAACGCATAGAATGCTGGTCGGTTTTCATGACTTTGCCCACTCCCAGCACCATTAATATTAAGGCTATGAGAATGTGCACTTTGCTCATTAGTTTTTCCCCAATTGGCAGTACTACTGTGGCTAAACAAATCATATTCTTCATAATTTCCATCATCAGAATACCAAGCGATACTATTGGATCCGTTGTTGTCAGACTGATTTCTAACGACTTTATGTGAATGATCTCCAGGATTATTGGTAGTGCCAGAATGCCCATGACTTGGCATTTCGTCAACAGAAAGTGCTATACTAGCCGCGCCTCCAGTGTTATTTACGGCATAACTTCCACCAGCTCCAACAACAAACCTATCAACTAAATTAGGAGTGCCATTAGCTCCATCACAAAGTGTCCAGCCCGAAGGAATATTAGATGTACTTCCAGACCACATAACGATGCTGCCTACTGGAGCAATTCCATTTCCATTAAACTTAGCCGCAGTTACATCACCACTTACCTTTATTTCTCCATTTACTTCTAGTTTTTCAGTTGGGTCAGTATAACCCAAGCCTAAATTACCATTTTGCCTTAGAGTCATCACTGGAGAATTATTATATAAAGCACGCATTAGGTAAAAATTATATCCTGATAATTTTGCGTTAAAGACCATCCCAGAAGTAGAAACTAGGTGGTCGGTAAATGTAAATGCTGTTTGAAATGTATTTGAATCCCCATCAACACCATTATATGTTGAAGAAACTCTAAAAATACTATGACCACCTGAAGGAGCAATATTTACTTTAAAATCGTTATTAGTAGCGCCATAATGGATTATTCCATTCTCCTCGGCATACCATGGATTTAGAATTACCCATTGCGAACTAGAACTACTCCAGTAAAGGAATTTCTTAATGTCAGTATCAAATACCATAAGCGAATTGGCAGGTGAAAGAATATTGTTTCTTTCTGTGCTCGTCATTCGAGGAATAAGAAAACCCTTCGACATGGATTTTAAATCTAATACAGAGGTAGAATCAGGAATTGGATTGTCAATGGAAACCTGAGCTGTTAGCGAGGACGCCATTGTAAAAATAAAGCATAAAACTAATAAATATATCTTCATATTATTATATTTTACAGATTAATTAATTCGAATTATATAGGCTAAACTATAATATGGAGGTTTGTTTTCGTGTGCTTGATCTCCTCCAGTATTATTAATATAAAGAGTATGCCCATGTCCTCCGCTCCAACTAGAATTTCCCATATTTGCATTGCTTGAATGTCGATAGAGATCATAATCGTGCCATCCATCTGCGGTGGTTTGCTTATATGCTAGACTATTTCCTCCGCTATTTTTCTCCTGGTTTCTAGCTATATAATGCCTATGCTGTCCATTTGAAGAAGTGTTTCCAGAATGCCCATGTACAGGCAATTGAGCTTCGGTAAGAGTAACTTCATTGGCTCCACCAGTATTACCAACAGTATAGCTCCCACCTGCTCCCATAATGAATTTGTCTTTTAAATTTGGAGTACCATTATTGCCATCACAAAGAATCCATTCTGCAGGTAAATTTAGTAAACTGCCAGACCACATAATAATAGTGCCAACAGGAACAGCGCCATCACCTATAAATTCGTTAGCAGTAATGTTTGAAGAGGCCTTTATGTTTCCATTTACTTCAAGTTTTTTTGTAGGATTTGTATATCCTAAACCCAAATTTCCATTATGCGTTAGTGTTAATACGGGATTGTTATTATAAGATGCCTGCATCAAATTAAAATTTCCGCCAGCTACTTTTGAGTTAAATTTAACACCAGAAGAAGAAACTCCTCCATCAGTAAAAACAAATTCAGATTGGAATAATGACGAATTACTACTTATACCATTATATGAAGAGGATACTTTAAAAACCTTATTGCCTCCAATGGGCCGTATATTTATTTTATAAGGCTTATTGGTGTCGCCATAGCAAATTTTCTCATTCTCTTCGCTATACCAGGGATTAATCATTAGCCATTTGGAAACACTGGCATCGTAAAAGAAAAACTTCTTTTTGTCCGTATCAAAAACCATTAGCGAGTTAGCAGGAGTATTCCCAAAGCTAGTCATTATACTCCTTTCTGAGGAATTCATCCTTGGAAGTAAAAAGCCTTTTGTTATGGATTTTAAATCCATAACCGAAGTAGTATCAGGATTAGTATTATTAATACCTACCTGAGCTTCTGCAGTACTTATAAAGCCAATGGCTATAATAAGTAATAATATAGTATATCGCATAAACTTAAGGTTTTATGGTTATTTGCTTAATTTCAGATGTTATCTTTTCACCATTTGAATAAAAAGCAGTAATTTTATATTTATATGTTCCTTCCGCAGGATTTTTATCCTTGAAAGTAGTTTCTGATGTCATTCCTGTAATGGGTTTCATCTTTGAATCATTCTTGGCTCTATATACAATAAAACCTATTGGTTTGATTTTTCCATCATACTTCCATGATAAGGTGAACTCTTTAATAGAGCCTTTATACTTTAGTTTAACTCTGGTGAATGTTCCATCAGCTTGCTTCACCTTTTTGGAATTAAGACTGTAAGTATTGGAAAAAATGGATTCATTATTTGATGAGTCTATTGCTGTAATTACATAATTAAGTGTTTGATATCCGTATTTGTTATTGTCGATAAAGCTATTGCCAACAATTAGTTCGTCATTTAGCTTATTGGTGTCCTTATCGGAAATTAAATATAAATTATAACCAGCTAAATCAATATCTCTATTAGCAATCCACTTTATTGTTATGCTATTATTCGTAATAATAGCTTGCTTAATAAACGGTTTTGAAGGTGCCGTAATGTCGGGTAGTTTTACAATTATTAAATCACTTTTTTCACTAGTATTAAAACTGGTATCCAATGTGACAATATAATATGAAAATGAGTTTTTAACTGTTAGCGAAATCTTATCTTCAAAAAAGGCAGTATCAATATTATGGGCATTCATAAGTGTATAATGCTTGGCTTTAGACTCTTTGCGGTAAATCCTATAGGTCATAAAATCTTCAGTTTTTACACCATCCCAACTAAATATTATTTTACCTTTATCTCCAAAGGCGAAACTTACATTCTCTGGTTTTGCAGGAGCAGATAAATCAAGAATAACAATATCCCTTTCATCAGATATGGACTTATTTCCAGCACTATCAATTGCTTCCACAGCAACTTTATACTTGCCTGCAGATTGTACATTAAAGCTATATTTATTTGTATCAGCAGCAATTAATGTTGTATTTATTTTTGTTGCAATGCTATCATCTAGAGGTCTCAAATAAATATTAAATCCTAATAGATCAGTAGCTCCTTTTATCTTCCATGATAGAATAACTGATTGTGTTTTGTCATTAACTTTAGGAAATATTTTATTTGCTTTAGGGGGAGGAATAATATCTTTAAAATTAACTTCCATAACCGTAGATAACGCTCCTTTATTTCCAAAATAATCCAAAGCCTCAATCTGATATTTATAATTATTACCAAGCGTAACTTCCTCGTCGGTATATTTTATCTCTGGATAGTCTTTAATGCCTTTTTCGTTTACTATTTTGGAAATTAGTATTGGGTCTGAATTAAACTTTATCTTCTCGCCATCATTTATTGACTTGTATATATTTACTGCGTAAAACCTATCAGTATTTGGGAGCCATTTAAAAACTATACTTTTATTATTTTCTTGGTAAGTATTCATGCTATCAGGAGGAGAAGTTGGGCTATATTTATCAGCAGTAAAATTCTCCGATACTACCATTTCATTTGTAGAGTTTGCAGCTGTAATTTTATAATAATAGCTTTCTCCGGCTTGAATAGTTTTATCAATATATCTTAGTCCCATTGCATCAGCTAGATCTTTATTCTGGATAATATTAAGAATCAAAACCAGCTTTATTATTCCCTCAGAAGTATTTTCATCCGAATTTAACAACTCTATTAACTTCTTAGTATTTTCATCATAATTACTGCCCACCTCAGCAAGAGTTTTTTGCTTTATAGGACTTTGATTTATCTTTTGCCAATTAGTAGAATTCGATTTTCTATAAATATCTAAACCCTGCTGATTCTTTAAATCATTAGTAAAAATTCTTAGTTCAATAGCATTGTCAATGTCTGCTGAATTATTCACATACAATATGGTTTTTTGGGCTACCATGCTTGTTGCTAGTCCAAATACTAAAACTAATATTATAATAATCCTATTCATATTTAATAATTTAGAATTCATAACTACCATCTACTTCAAAATTCACATCCACACTTAATATCTCTACAGAGCCTTTAAGTGCTCCCGAAATAATTACAGGAGTAGGCTGAATATGTAGATTAAAGTTTCCTGCTAAAGATACTTTTCCCAATGTCCACTCTCCTTTGTCACCGAACCATTTATACTTACAATAAACACCCGCGGAGGCGTGCATCCACATTCCAACATCATTTATTTGGAATTCTGGATCCCATGTCAAGCGAGTATGAATACCTGCAGCGGCAACAAATCCCACATAAGGTTTTACACTTGCAATATCTCCAATACCAATCCATGGGCTATTAAGCTCTATTTGAGCTCTTATTCCTGCTCCAAAAAACACATCCTTTTTGGATACATCAAGCCAACCTTCCAAGGCATAACCCATACAGCCTGGTACAAAATATACTGGTGCATTAGCACTACCTAATTCAATATCAAACTTATCATCTGTAAGTTCAATATCCAATGTTCCCTGACCGCAAAGCTGTGGCAATCCACCATTTACATCTATATCAGCATAAACATTGTCATTAACAAAATCGATTGTGCCAACACCAGTACCTTCCATAATGGAAGCATTGATAATACCTCCTGGTAAAAATAGATTTCCCAAGCCCAGATAAATATCTAATGCCGATGATCTAATACCTTCACCACCACCAAAAGTAGCTTCCCAAGCTCCAGTGTACATCAATATTGCTCCTTGAGAATAGGTGTCGATAAATGAAGCCCGTACCAAGAACCCAAAATCGGTATCAACATTTGGCCTGTATTCAAATTCAGAATATCCTTCTTCACCCAGAACGGTATTGATAACAGTATGACTCATATTATGATAAACCCTACCTTCAATTCCTGTAAGGGAAACTGGTCCCATTGGAATGCCAACTTTTAGTGTATTTGCTCCTGAAAGTTTGCCAAGTTTCTTGCTCTTTAGTGTTTTACCACTGCCATCAGGGGTTTTTGACATAAATCCACTCCCCACCTGATTTGCTCTTTCTCCAATTTGCATGCTAAAACTTATATACCAATAGGTTTCACTGGCATAAGTTCCCATAATAATATGGCTAGACATCTCTTTGGCAATCGGTAGAAGAAGCTTTCCGTATAAGTAGCCATGAAAACCTGTTCCCCAATCTGGATGCTCATGGAAAATAGATAGATGACCTTCGAATTTAGCTACCACAGCGTTTATTTTAATATATGGATAAGCTAATACACCAGGTTCATCAGAAGTAAGCCCCATTTGAAGACCCGCATCTAATAAGTCTGAAATGGAGGAAGTTTCCCCTGCATTGTCGCCTCCAGCAGTGCCACCACCGCTAGCATCAATAGTATCGTCATCGCCCATTCCTGGAGTATGAATAGTCTTAACACGGGTTTTTGGCGGTTCACTTGCCAATAGATTAAGTTGAGGAGGACCATCTTTACCTGAAACATCTTCGCCAAGTGCAATGGTGGAGGAAAACACAAAAGCATAACTGCCTTTATAAACCCCAGCACCAATACTATCAAGGGTTATCTCAAAATCCCCCTCCATAATTGTGGTATATTGCGACGAAAGAGGTATCATGCTATTTGGTGCCTTGAAACCAATATTTGAATTTCCCCAAATACAGAAATTTGGAATATTTGATAAGCTAATATTTTGCTCGAGCCATTCAATATCAATGGTCATATTCAGATGATTGTGATTGGTAAAAACAGCACGAGTTATTTCTACATCAACTTTCTTTTCATTAACAGAGGCATTTAAGGTAAAGCTTTCTCCTTCGATGGGGGATTTGAAATCACCAATTTGAAATCCAATTTCAGTAATTGGAACTTCAAAATTATAAAGCTTGGAAGTACTAAGTATCAATATCTCAATTGCTCCTTCAAATGCACTTGATGAAACTTGATTTTTATCGATATTTAATTTCAATTTTTTACAAATCCCACCAAAAGTATTAAACTGAATTTGATTTTCATCAGGAAAATCATACTCAAAATTAAAATGTAAGCCTTGCGACTCAAGCCAGAATTCAGTTTCACTGCCAGTAGTATGTGTGTAAAAGAAATTGTCCTTAAGTTTGAGTTGAATACTATCTAAATTCTGAAGATAGATTAAATTAAACTCATTGAAATAAATGCCTTTCCACGATGCATCTCCCGACAAAGTCCCTGGGGAATTATCATCACTAAAATCAAATATTACTCTTGTGGGTGCAGCAGTAATATTTATATTTTCTATAATTTGGATTTTATTATCCATTTCGCAGCTTTCGTTTGTAAAATAGTATAGCTGTTCAGTGGTTGGAAATGGTATTTTTATATCTTTATCTTTGGAAAACGCAATTATATTAGTGGGAAGAATTACATTTCCTTTAAAGCGTATTAAATATTTATTTTTACTAATTAGAAAATCGGATTTAGAGTCTAATTCTAAGGTATAATCCATAGGATCAGAAAGCTCAAAAGTTTTAGTGGATACTAACGCTCCGCCATTCAAATAGTATTCGTCATAATTGAACCATGTATATTCAGAAATTACTATTGACTGATCTGCTGATTTTGTTGCCAACGGAAAATCCCATTCTACAGTACCTGAAATAGCCAATCTGTTTTTGTCCAATTTTAAGCTATCGGTTTTAAATAATGCATCACCATTATCGCTATAATCAGCGGTGAGCACAATATCCATATCTGTTAATTTAGAGGCTATTTCACCACCTTCCAATACATAACGATCTCCTGATTGTGTCAATTTTAATCCTGAGAAATCAATATTAGCAATATCACCATCCTCACTAAATTTTACATCACCATTTCCTGAAAAATTATTTAAATCGTCATTATAAGCTTGACGAACAATCACCTCATGGCCTCCAGCAATGAATTTCTCAATGAGTGGTGGTCCTTTTACCTCAAATATATCCGAAGCAGCTATTTCTGTTGTGCCCGAAAAAGCTTTTACCTGCCATGCATAATAGGTGGAGTTTTCCATTTCCTCCTGCAAAAGATAACTCCAACTTCCCTGTGAGGATGTTTCTGTGGTTAGCTCTGTATGTAATGCTGTATTTGATTGTATTGCCTGCTCGGCAGTTTGCCCATCGTTGATTTTTGTAATTTCGTATTCGTAATTATAGTTCTGCCCCGATGCTAAATTAGTTGGACAATTCCATTCAAATAGTTTCTGCTCATTTTTGGTAAATGCTCCATTATCTTCTGGAGTAATTAGACTGATATCTCCTCCTGTAGAAAAACCGTAACTGAACCAAGAAGGCTCACTAAGTCCGTTATTCTTATATACATCTCTACCATTGATTTCTTCAGCTTGCACTGTAAATACATATCTCTTATTATCATCAAGGGCAGGCATTCCTGCGTTATAAACAAGCATTGTGCTAGCCTGAGGCATGGATTCGAAAACCTCGATTACCTGATTATTTACTAAGGCTGCTTTTGGCGAAACCTGATTATTTGTAACCTCATAAACTCGAAGTGTGTATTCTGTATTTTGAGAACTTCCATAAGATGGAGGAGTACCATCTTGCCATTGAAAGGCGATGTTTTGTGGATTTTGAGGGATAATAGTTATTTCATCTTGTGGAGTTTGTACTATCGGTGGGTCGTAAAGCACCACATAGGTGATATTGCATGAAGGAATTGAAATTGCTTTTCCGCTATTAAAATCCACAGCTTCAAAACAAAAAGAATAAGTACCTTCGGGTAGCCTTCCATCTTGACTCAATTGCGACATGGCAATTCCTTGGCTCTCTAAGTTATTATAATCGAAATATTCATAAAGATCATTGCCCGATAATTGGTGCAACTCCCCAGGATATAGTGTTATTGGGGTATATGTTCCTGTAGCTTTACTTTGAATTTTTACAGTGCTGCTTTCAATGGTCATTTTTAAGCGAACATCCCATGAGGGCTCATTATTATCATTAAAAGTAAGTGATACAGAAAGCATATTTAATGCTTCATCTGTATAATCGCTTAGGTAAACAGATCCAGAGCTGTTAAGCATAGAAGTTGCTGTAATAGGATGTACAATCTGTGCTTGGAGATTAATTCCTAGCGAGATAATTAATAAAATAAAAAGGGCCTTTTTCATAAATATATATATAATTAAAAGCTGTATCTATATTGAAGTCCACCTCTAAACTCAGAGTAGGATTTTCTTGTGCCATCAGTAAAAGTTCGATTTACATTTACAACATACAATCTAAATGAATGATGCTTGGTTAATCTGTACGATGCTGATATTCGTTCGTTTATAATATTGCCAGAAGAGTTGCCATCTAGTATTGTATTCAAATAATTTACACTAAGTACAAGGCGGAGTTTTCTTTTAAGTAGGTTTTTGCCTAAAGTAAGAACAGGGCCTATGGTCTGGCTTTTTAAATTCTCATTTCTCATATCTGAGTAGTTCATGGAAAGACTTATAAAAGCACTCTGCTTAATAAAACCCATATTATAACCCATATTGATATTTAAAAATCCACTTTCTGTTTCGCGCTCACTACCTGTTACTTCAATTATGGTATCTGGCAGCACATAATTAAAGGTGGAGGTTTTGTATAAAGTGTTTGCTAAGGAATAATTTGTCATAAATGATAATGCATGAGTCTTATTATCAGTTTTAAAATTATAGGTTGTATTATATCCAATATTATGCGTTGTTTGTACATAACGTACACTATCGGCATGGCTAATTTGATTTATTTGATTGCTTGTATTAAAATTGGAATAATTAAAGGCCATATTAAGATTAGTATTAAAATTATAACCAAGATTTAGCGAGCCAATAAATCGATTATTACTAGAGAGGCTAGTATTGTCAAGGTTTGATCTTTGTAAACCTGCATTAGCAAAAAATGTTAGTTTGTTTCTTGCTGTTACTCCTTTTATTTTCAATAAAAAATCCTCTCTATTATTATCCAGGAATACTGTGCCCATGGATTGATAATCTGGTCCAACTCTTTTATAACCTATTCCCAAGCCAATTTTCTTAATTGAATAATCTAGTGAGGCTTGTAGGGCATAGCTGAAACTTGTTGATAAACGTGGCTGAAAAAGAGCTCCCATATAATTTGAATAGGTATTGCTACTGGCCTCTATTATCTTTTCATTAGTATTTGATGTGAAAGCACTTTTGTCAAATTCTCCTTTAAAGCTAAGATTTTTTGCTATACGTTGATATGTTGTAATGCCAAGGATTAAATTTTCTGCAGGATTTAGCTGAAAATCTGTAGGGATACTCCCTGCTGTACTAGGAATATCTTGAGCTTTGAAAACAATAAGCCCTATATTGTTCTGTGGTTTTCCTACTTCTACCATCATGCCATAGCCCCAACGTTCATAAGCTGGATTATTTAAAAACAAAGTGCTAGATGCAGTATATGGTACGGCTTTTATAAATCTTCCTGCCAATATTTTGCCACGAACCCACGATTTATCTGGCATAACTTCTATTCCTGCACCCATAAAATTCATTCCGTTTAGTGAGTATTCTGAGAAGTTCATCACGCTGTATCCTACATGGAGGGTAACGGCTTTATAATGTGGGCTTATGCCAAATTGGTTGAAAGGGTGGGTGTAATTAGAGTTTTGCTGTGATATATTGAAATTGAAAGGTATATTTACCTGATTATAAACATTAATATTAATAGAACCTCTTAATTCCCAAAATGAAGGTGGGCGCTGTGGCTCAATCCCCGTTACGCCATAAAGCGTTAGTCCGGCACCAAAACCCCCCGATAATTTTATGGCCTTAGTTTTATTTGCAGTAGCAGTTGTATCACTATCCATAGCAAGACCTTGTAACATAAATAAACTAAATATTAATGTGATATAGAACCTTTCCATAGCTACTTATTTGTTTGTTTTAGGGTTTCTTTAGGGAATATATTTTGCTTAATTAATCGTTGTCGTAAGTTTTGAAGAGCCTTTTCAAATCCCTCGATTCTTAAAAATTCTTCTTCTAAAGCAATGTCCACCTGTGCCTTTTTTGGCGCAGAAGAGGCTTTCTCTTTTATAGGACTTGATTTAGCCAAAATGATTTTATTATTTGTGGTATTAGGAAATATTAATTATCTGTGTAATAAAAATATTCCTATTATGATTTTGCAATGATACAACCTCAACAAGGCTTTTTGCAAATAAAACACTACGTCATTTCCACATAAGAAAGAAATAACACTACGTCAATTTTACGTCTTAATTATGTAACTAGCTTAAGAGTAAAGATATAGTGACTTTATATGTTAATGAGGTTTATTTGTTTGTTGTTCACGCATGAGCAAATAATAGCAAATATAAAACTACGAAATAGTACTTACACACAGGCCTCTAGCATTTATATGCTGGAGGCTTTTTTTATAATAATTGTTGATTTTTCTTTCTTTCATCAAGGATTATTATGGAAGCAAAATAAAGAGGCGCTACAGGATTTAGAGTGATGAAATTAATCTTAAATATTGTATTTTATATTGATTGTGCCACCACATCGGGGTTTAAAATAGGAATGATTTATTGTCGTATTATTTAATGGTTTGATAATTATTTTGTTAGGTCCTCCTTAGGAAAAGGAGGTGGCCAAATTGCTATAGTAATAAGTCCTTTTTTAAATAGATTTTCAAGCAATTTGGTCGGAGGATTTTTTTGTTTTCATAAAATAATTTCACGCCATTATTTGTTTCTCACTGAAGTTTCGCACCTAATAAATACAGGTATTTAAAGCGAAATAACCACCATAAATACCTAAGATTACTATTGTAATAACATGAATAATACCAATTTGATATCAAAATAC
>JAGLDA010000066.1 GCA_023145955.1 Bacteroidales bacterium | reverse complement strand
CGCCAATTATGAAACGAGCCCGACACCAACGAATAAGTCGGAATAGTACTTATAGTTTTGTCCCAATTCTGTATCTTAACCGTTGTCAATGAAATGTCTATAACTACACCATCAGCACCTGCACTAGGGATAGAAAGCCAATCACCAGGGCGAAGCATATCATTGGCATTAATTTGAATTCCGCCCACAAAGCCAAGAATACTGTCCTTAAAAACTAACATAAGAACTGCGGCAAAAGCTCCAATTCCAGTAACCAAGTAACTAATATCCTTTTGTACAATTATAGAAATTACAACCAATGCGCCAATAAGAATAACTAACAACTGCATGACTTGAATATAGGATTTTATAGATCGTTTTTTAGATTTTTGCTTATTATCGTATATTGAATTCATTGAAACAAGAGCTGCATTTAACCCTCTTATTATTAAATAAACCATATACAATTTTAATCCAAGTATAGTAAAATACTCAATTAGCACTGCCTGTACAAAAATATTATCCTGAAAAGATAACCAAAAATAAACGGGGATTATATGTATAAAATAATTTGGAACTTTATTCTCAAATAATAAATCATCAACTTGAGTTTTAGACTTATCGGCTATAACTTTCAAATAACGAAGTACAATTCCTGTGAATATCTTATTTACTATTACAAATAAAACAAAGGATAAAAAGAAAACCGAAACTTCACCAATAAGTGTCGCCTGAGAATCATTAAACCCTAGCCCAAGAACCCAATTTGTATATTCTGAAAAAAAACTGTTATACCAATTCATTGTTTATTTTTTAAAATTAATTCAACTACAAATATACGTAATTTATGATATGCAAACATATTGAAATAGAACAAATAGATAAATAATCATATAAAACTACCTAATAGTTACTAAAATACAATATTTCCTACTAAACTGCATTCCTTACCTTTATCCATTTATAAACGACAACAAACGAATGTTAAACGTAAGTAAATATTTATTAACCAAGTCCTGAATACATGCTGATATACTTTTGCCACGTCAAATCAACCAAAAAGGTGAAGCGACTTAAAACAGTAATTAATTATAAACATTTTAAATAAATAGAATTATGAAAAACTTACGCAACACAGTAACACTAATTGGCCACCTAGGCGATGCTCCCGTATTTAAAGAATTAGATAACGGAACAACTTTAGCGAAATTTTCGATAGCAACAGATGAGAGCTATAAAAATAAGAATGGTGAAAAAGTAGAATCAACAGAATGGCATAACCTTATCATTTGGGGGCCACAAGCAAAAACCGTACGTGACTATCTAAAAAAAGGATCGAAGGTAATGATTGAGGGAAGACTAACTACCGAAACTTGGGACAACAAAGAAGGTATAAAGCAATACCGTAGTCAAATAGTAATAAACGATTTTTTGATGATGGACAAAAAGCAATCTGCTTAATACAATAAAAAAATATCCATTAAAAGAATTAAATAGTAAAATTATAAATCAAATACAAATAATAAGAATTATGAAAAACTTAAGAAACTCAGTAAATTTAATAGGACATATTGGTGACACACCAGAATTCAAAGAATTATCTAATGGCAACTATTTGGCAAAATTCAATATTGCTACAAACGAAAGTTATAAAAACAAAAAGGGTGAAAAAGTAGATTCTACCGAATGGCATAATATTGTAGTATGGGGAGCAGCAGCAAAAACTGTACACACATATCTAAAAAAAGGCTCACAGGTGTTAGTAGAAGGTCGCATTACTACCAACATTTGGGAAGATAGCGATGGCAAAAAGCACTATCGTACCGAGATAATAGCCAATGATTTTTTGATGCTTGACAAAAAAGCTTCTGCATAATCCTTGACCCTATTATTATTTGATATTCAATAATTAACTTTAAAAAACCAAAAAATCATGAAAAATTTGAGAAATAATATTAAACTAATAGGCAATTTGGGGAATGAGCCTACAATAAGAAAGTACAAGAATGGAAGCCAAAAAGCAATATTGATTCTTGCCACTGACGAAAATTATAATAAACATAATGGCGAGTATAAAATAGCCAAGCAATGGCATACTCTTATAGTAAAAGGACCGTTGGTAGATATCGTTGAAAAATATGTACAGAAAGGAATGCGACTGTCCATAAATGGGAGAATAACTAGCCGTAGCTGGAAAGATAAAGCTGGGAATGCTAAATACAGAACAGAAATAGAGGTTAATGAATTACTAATGCTCAACAAAATGATCGCTTAATAAAACCATCTATTAAACATAAAGTCGGAAGAATATTTCCGACTTTACTGTTTTAATGACCTTAACTAACTCAACTTAATATATTGATAGTAACATATTTGACCGTAGTTTGTTTTTAAGCAAATAACATAGCTCAAATGCTTCCAATCTGGAATATCCGCTGAAGGCGGTAAATAATAATAGCCACCCGATGTATCGGGTGGCTATTATGCAATATACATTTAGAGCTCTATAGGAGTTCAATATCAAAATACAAAAACATGGATATTCAACCAGCTTTGGGTTGATATAAAGGAGAAAAAACTATAATTTAAATGGCAACTTTTTTACCAATTCTATCCCTTCAGGGCTCACTCTTGCCTGCATAGGAAACACCTCCACACCTTCTATAATTGCTCTTTGCAGAGCTTCTGCATAATTAGGGTCAATATGTATAGCCGTTCCGAAATAATTTACATCCATTCGCTGAATAACATAAACCATTACAGCACGCATTCCTTGCTTTTTAATTCTTATCAAGGTTTCTAAATGTTTCAATCCACGTGTTGTTACTGCATCAGGAAACAAAGCTCCATCATCAACTTTCATTGTTACATTCTTTACTTCAATAAAGCATTTCTCATTTTCGTTTTCAGCATAAACATCTAGCCTACTATCTTCAAACTTCACCTCACGCTTTACTAATGTATATCCCTTAAGTCCATCAATTTCATTATTAGTAACGGCCTCCGCTACCAGCTGATTTGGGATCATAGTATTTATTCCTATCCAAGAATTATTCATAAAAATCATTTCCCAAGTAAAGCGAGTTTTCCTCTTGGGATCTTTTGCAGGGCTCAACATCACCGGCGCGCCCTCTTCTAGGCAACTAATCATAGTGCCAGAATTTGTGCAATGGGCAATCACAGTAGTACCATCTTCCAACTCCACATCAGTAAGAAAGCGCTTATACCTTTTTATAAGTTTTGCCGGTACTAACTTTTGATCAAATTGCATATTTACGAAAATATCTGATTAATAAAATTTATATACACCTGTGGCTCTGCGATTAGCATAAATACCAATCCATAAATTGCTCCCCAGAGATGGGCACTATGTCCAATTTTAGAATTCCCTCTTTTATCCATCACAATGGTATAAATAAGATATACAATGCCAAAAATCCATGCTGGAATTGCAAACGGTATAAGAAATAAATACAACTCTGAGTTTGGAGCAATAATTATACTTGCATATACTACTGCCGAAACAGCACCACTAGCTCCCACGGAATTGTAGAAAACATTATTTCTATTTTTTAAGAATGAAGGAATAACACTTATGATCATGGCTGGAACATAAAGAGCAAGGAAATATAAATTGACCATTCCCTCAAAAAAATATGTAAAATACCAAATTATACCTTTTCCAAACATCCATAATACCCACATATTGATTCCCAAATGCATATAATCGGCATGCACAAAACCATAGGTGAAGAACCTATACCACTCTTTGGAATTTTCAATATGCGCAGGGTTAAACTTTAGTTTATCAATTAAACTAGTATCCTTAAATGCCATTACAGAAATTACAACTGTAGATAATAAAACTATATATAGAATAATACTTTCCATTCCAAATTAAAGTTTCATTCTATCAAGATCTCTTTTCAAATCTTTATCTTTAATAGAATTTCTTTTATCAAAATGCTGCTTTCCCTTTGCCAAGGCAATCTCTAGCTTTGCAAGTCCTTTATCATTTATAAATAATACGACAGGAATTATTGTAAAGCCTTTTTCTTTAATTTTCTTCTCATACTTCTTCAACTCCCTTTTATTAAGAAGAAGTTTTCTTTCAGTTCGTGTTTCGTGACGATTATATGAGCCCATTGCATATTCTGCAATATACATATTCTTAATATATAGCTCTTTACCAATAAATACACCATAACTATCAGAAATATTCACCTTACCCATACGGATAGATTTTATCTCTGTACCACTCAGCACTATTCCCGCAGTAATATTATCGCTTAAAAAATACTCAAAATAAGCTCGTTTATTCTTTATCTCAACTTTTGCATTCATTTTTAACTCCTTAATATTTTAAAACTTCCTCCATCTTCAATCTCTATTATTGTAGAAGGCTTTACTTCATTCATTGTAGTATGATGTAAGCCAACTACATAATCTGCATTCTCCAATATATAATCATCTATATCCTTATAGAATATTGGTGATGGTTTTCCCGACTCATTTGCTGATGTTGATACTATTGGTTTCCCAAAAGCTTTTATAAGCCTATTACTAAACTCATCTTTTGAAACTCGTATTGCGATAGTATCATTATTTCTAACGAGATTTTTTGCTAAATTTTTTGCCCCTTTATAAACAATTGTAAGAGGCTTTTGCCATGTATCTATTAAATCAAAAGCTGTATCTGGCACATCGTTCACATAATTTTTAATAGTATCGGCATCACTTACAAGAAGTATCATCGTTTTCTCTTCAACTCTGCGCTTAAGCTTATGAATCTTCTTTATAGCACTAGCATTTGTAGCATCACAACCTATTCCCCAAATGGTATCGGTAGGATATACAATAACGCCACCTTTCTTGAGAATTTCTACTGTTTTTAATATTTCTTCTTCCATAATGCTAATTTTAAGATTACTACAATCTATTTATCAATTCTTCTGTGTCAATTTTATTTGCGCAATCAAAATGCCCTTCCTTGCATTCACTTCTACCATGCAAACCACATGGCCTACAATTTAGCACACCTTTATATTCTATTATCTTACTATCTGTAGATCTTGGGCCAAAACCAAATGATGGCACTGTAGAACAGAAAATAGCTGTAGTGGGAGCACCCATTGACGAAGCTATATGCTGTGGTGCTGAATCATTTACATAATTCATAACAGCATCTTTCATTAAAGCTGCCGATTGAAGTATATTAATCTTACCACATAAGTTCTCAATATTATCAGATTTAGATTTGCTTATAATATCATCTACAGCATCGCTATCATCTGGTCCACCAATTAAGTATATTTTAATATCCAATGGTACTTTATTAATAAAATCTATCCATTTATGTGGTGGATATTGCTTGGTAAACCATACTGATGTAGGCGCTAGAACAATATATTTATTCTCTTTATAAATTTCTACTTTCGTAAAATCTTCACTATTTGGATAAAGGCGCATTTCTGCTTTTGCATCAGGAATTATACTTGCCAACAAACTCAAATTTCTTTCAATCTCATGAGTGCCTTCCACAATATTGTGTTTCACAACAGTACTAAAGCCAAAGGACAGAGGATTTTTATCAAAACCTATTGTATGCTTGGCATTAGAAAATACAGTAAATAATCCACTGCTCATAAAACGCTGCAAATTAATAATAAGATCAAATTTCTCTTTTCTCAAATCACGGATAATACGCCACTGATTAATAGACTTATTATCTTTCTTATTCCAAACCCATAGCTTATTTATTTTAGGATGATTTG
Organism: Bacteroidales bacterium; assembly: GCA_023145955.1. Lineage (GTDB taxonomy): Bacteria > Bacteroidota > Bacteroidia > Bacteroidales > UBA1556 > UBA6267. The sequence goes on along the minus strand of JAGLDA010000066.1, from coordinate 6,672 downwards.
ACAATATGCCCTCATTACCTTTTCGCACCAACATATCTATTTGCACAGAAGGATTATCCAACTTAATAGCCTCAATTATTGGCGTAGCAAGTATCACATCCCCAATAAAGGCTGTTTGAATAATTAATATCTTAGTATTATTTGCTATCACAAGCTGAATTTTATTTTATCGATACAAAATTAAGCTTTCTTTATAGGTGAAAAGCTATTATCTCAAAAAAAAACAAAAAAAAAGAGCACTAAAGTGCTCTCTTTATATTTTTTAATTTTATTACTTAACTCGGAACCAATACTGAGTTCTATAAATAAAACCTATATAACCTCTTACATTTAATTTATTTGAATCATCTTCATCAATCCAAATTTTACAATCATATACTGTACCTTTAGCTGGGTCTAATATTCCATCATCACCTTCATACTCATCACCATCTTTTACAAGTCCCGTAATTATATTCATTCCAATAATCTTCTTATTATGAAGTGCTCCTTCACACTTATCACAAACTGGATCTTGATCTTCACTTGGCTCCTTGAATAATTTCACAATTTTACCATAAATTTTTCCATCCTTTTCGTAGATCTCAACAATAGATTTTACTTTGTTAGTTTCATCATCAATTGTTTTCCATTTGCCAATTACCGACTGCGCCGATATCATTGAAACGAATAAAAAGAAAGAAAGAATGCTTAAGAATAATGTTTTCATATAATTTTAATTTTTAACGGTGATATGGAACAGCCTCCCGAAAAATACCGGGGCCAATCATCCGCCATTTTGTTTATAAATTAAACTTTAGTGGCCGCTTCAATTATTATTTTAATGAATGAGTTGTGTATAAACATCCTCAATTCGATTTTCCTTTATAAATAATTAATACCCCAACTACAATTAATAAAAATGGCCATATATCGGCAAAATGAATGCTTGGGAAGTATTTCGAAAGTAAAAATAATACCCCTAATGTTATTAATATTATACCCGTAGTTAGGCTTGTATCATTATTCCTTCGTGAATTATTATTTTTATCTTCTGTAATCATAATTTTCTCCATTTATATTTAAGCAAATATAATATTTTTTTGTAGTTATCTGAAAAAAATGATTTAGAACATATTTTATACTTCCCTATTGCTATAGTTAATAAGAAATATTAGAAACAATACTCTATTTTAGTCTTTATACTAAGCCCTATAAGTAATACAAAAAATCAATTTCAAACATGACTTTATTATTTAAACATAAGTTGACAATGGCATATTTATATTGTATATTCGCACCTGCAGATTCATATACTCTAAAACTATACTTTTATTTTAAGAGTTAACTAAAACAATTTCATATTAAACGAACATGATAAAAGATAATTATTATCACACAAAAGAATGATTATTATTTATCATGTGACCACATATCACCTAATTAATAAATATTAAACATATGAAACGAACATGATAAAAGATAATTATTATCACACAAAAGAATGATTATTATTTATCATGTGACTACATATCACCTAATTAATAAACATTAAACATATGAAACATATCTTATTGATAATTTTCCTATTTACTATTTCCATAAATTTATTTGCTCAATTAAATATTGATTCCATCTTAGTAGTGAGCACAAATGATAATATATGCATTGGCTTTAAACCAGGCAGTGGTGATAGCGATACCACTTTTGCATTAAGTATTGTTGGCGACAGTATCGCCTATGATACCATAACAAAACGCATATCTATTGTTGATACTGCATTTGTTATTTCCAAGATTGATACCGACACATTAGCTCGAATATATACTGATACAAATTTACTAATTGCCACATTAATAAACCAGGGTTGGGATTGTGCAGATAGTAGTTTTATGGGAAATAAGATACTTTTTAATGGAAACACCTTATTTATAAATAAAATTAAGCTTTTTTCTCATAATCAAGATTCAAATAAAACCGATAGCTCAGGCTATGCTATGCACGGAAAATTTCATTTTTCTGAGCTCAGCTGGGGGTTTAAACTTGACTCTGCAAGTTGGTGCTATTACTCAAATACTGAATCTACTGTATCACCATCAATTCATACTGTACTAAATGACACCTTAAGTGTAGCCGGCGTGAGTCTTATTTTGCTCAATACAACTTTAGATTATAACACACAGTCGGGTACTTTTGTTATGTATGGCGACACCATTAGCTTTCTTTATTCCGATGACACACTAAATGTTGGATTTGGTGATGTAAATAATCCCGGGCTAGAATATAGAAATGATATTGTTGAACAATTATTATGCATCATTACAGATTCTATTGATATGCATGGAGTATCATTAATTGTAGATAGTTTATTTATAGAATATAACGGAGATTCCTCCACATTTAGCTTCTATTGCGACAGCCTTGACATAGGTTATCAGCATAAAGACAGTACGAATAACACTTCTAATCATGAACTAAAAGCTCATTTTGGTAGCGCACAAAACCCAGGCTTGCTAATTCAGAATGGACAACTTATTCATTTTACATTTGGTTTATCAGATAGCATTCGCCTTATGGGATTGAATATAGACTTAGGAAATATAAATTTAGAATATGATGCTAGTTTGCATCTATACGAAATGTATGGCGGCCCCATGACCGTAATAGTTAAAAATGACACCATTGGAATTGATTTTGGCAATGAGCAATATCCAGGATTATTGATTGAAAATGGTGTTCTTGAAGATATAAGTATTGGAATTACTGGCCAAGGCACTCTCTTAGGTTTTGAGTTTGCAAGCGATTCTTTACACCTCAATTGGATAGTTGATTCGGCATATTTTGGTATTAGCTCTGGCAATATATCATTATTTGTAGATACAAGTGCTATAAATAAAGATAGTATTACAATTGAATTTATTCCTCCAGGGCTAAAAATAAAAGGCTCAGAGATAATTGAGTTTAATGGTAGAATATCCGAAAATTTTACCTTAAAAGGATTAAGTTTTAAAACCGATGAACTAATGGTAAATTACGATCATAGCCAAGATAAAATCCGTGTGTTTGATGGCGATATAATAATAAAATACGATCAAGATTCCTTAGATGTACAATGTGGTAGTAACGATAATCCTGGGTTAAGTTTACATGATGGAAAAATTATGGAAGTAGATATTTCTATAGGTTCAGAAATAATGATAAAGAGCTTTGAATGTAGAACATATAATTTAAACTTAGAGTATATTGACACTTCTGATATTTTTGGAATTTCTGGAGATTCCATTTTTCTAAAATTTGCAAATGATTCCCTTTTGGGAGAGAATATAGGTATTGAATTTAGAGATGGAAGTCTTGATAAATTTAAGATGGGTATTAATAAAGATTTTAAGATGAAAGCTCTAGAGATACATCCTAAATCGTTAACCTTTGCTTATAATCGTGATTCTACTCGTTTTGAATTATATGATAGTGTGCTCATTAAGATAGATTCTAACGATATTGATTGTGATTTTGGAGATCAAAATAATCCTGGAATAATATTCCAAAATGGAGACTTAGTATCAATAAATATAAATGTGAGTAGTGATTTGAAAATAGGTGGAATGGAATTTATAATTAAGGATGCAGGAATTCAATGGCCTATGCATCAAAAGAATTATTCTACTTATTACGACAGTAATCTGAAATTACAAACTACATATTACACAAGCACTCACGATACATTGGCATTATTTGGCGATTTTCAGATTAAAGAGCTTTGGAAAGCAGACATAAAAATTGGCACCTCAGAGCAGCCTGGAATAGAGATTTATAAAAACTCTCAGGATAAGTCAAAGTTTAAAATTGACAACCTCTCATTAAAGCTTGAAGAAGTGAAACTAGATGTGATGACACTAGAGAAACTATTGATTAGGTATAATAGCTCTAATGTACTTGTTGAGTGCGATGCAATAATAGGCAATTCGTTTGAAGCCTATGGAATGATTGATATGGCTGATGAAAACGGGACGCTTAAGCTGGATAGTTTTATGCTAGGCTTTGATATATTACCTTCAAAAGAGGGGATTCCCATTGGAGATATTGGCGTTTTTCTTCAAGGAGCAGATGCTGGTTACGATTTTGTGCATAATAAATTTAGAGGCGGCTTTCAGTTAAGCGATGGTGTTGCTTACCGACATGGGTCTAGCAATGGATTTATGATGTACTTTGATGGGCAGTGCACAATTACTAAAAATTATTTTCATGCAAATATGAGTACTAAAATTGGCGGATATTATCAACCACCAAATTGGCATAGCGATATAGGTGAGGCCGATTTCTATACTAAACTTGATTGGAAAAATAAAACCTATTCTTTAGATGGTGAAATAAAAATACCAACAGATTACGGTGTAAAAATCAATAGCATTATCAAGCTAAAGAAGAATGTATCGGTGTTTTATGGTGATGTTGATGTACGAATTCCTCATGAAATTCCAATTATAGGTGGTAAGCACCTTGGAAATGTAGGCGGTGCTCTAATGATGTATCACAAACATAGAAAATCAAGCTTTGCCGCAGGATGGACTCACTTCAAATTTGGATGTGTATCCTGTCATCATTGGTGGTGCGATGGAAATTGGACTCATTGTTTGATGAATTGTAATGCAGGAATTGAGTATAAATTTTATAATCAGAAGTTTTATAAAATTGGTTCAAGCAGCATCAAACACATTAAGAAAGATGTACATAATGCTAAAAGTGCAACAAAAAAAGTTTATGCTTTTGAAGTGGAGATTAGTAATGATGCTTTTGGCGACATTCTACATACAAAAATTGAACTATCAGACTATATATCTATTGACTCAATCGATATTTTAGTGCTTGGTCCTAATGGAATTTCCAAACCTACAATTAATTTATTCGACTCCTTACAAGGTTTTTATGTTTATAATAAAGAGGTAGACGCAGCTGTAAGTACCAATGAAGTGTATTTATTAATTAGCGAAAATATCAACACCTCATCATTTTTTAGTTCTTTCAAAAATTCTGACAATGCACAGCCCAAAGTTGTTGAGTTAGAAAGAGGTATGTACGAAATTGTTGTAAAAACACCAAGTGGAATTTCTGCAATTATAGAAACCGAAATTAGTCATTCTAATGCTATTCTTGATTTGGAATTAAACTCTACAGGAACGAATAATCAAATAGAGCTAAAAACCTACTCTTGGATTCCGCAGGTAAATGTTGAACCTAAATTTGATTCTGCAAGCAATACCGTTACCATGACTACTCATGATGTAAACAATTCGCAATATTCATCTAATGTATCCGAAATTAGAATTTATGTAGATAATGACTCCCTAGATTATGATGGAGAATTGATAGATACTATACATAATATTGTAAACAATAGAAATAATGGAGTACAAATTCATAAAACATTATGGTCTCCTCACGGTCATAAACCTGGTGAAAAATATTATTTTTATGCATTATTACGTGATAGTTTAAATGCTCCACTTTATACTGAATACTTACCTGGAATTACCGTAAATCCTAATATTATTGGTTCAATTAATAATATAGATACAGCCTTTAAAGCAGTGGAAGGAATTATTGTTTTTTTAGATTTAAACAATAATGGCAAACTAGATTTAAATAGAATCGTTGATTATAAAGATTCATTAAGCGCTAATGACAGCATCCCTTTCAAAAATTATAATGCTGAGCCTAGTTGTGTAACCGATTCATTGGGACAGTTTTATTTTGATGTACATAGGCATAGCAATACACTTCTTGATACTGGACTTTATAGAATAGAGTTTTATCTTCCCTCAGATTATAATACAGATTCTACATCTCCATTTAAAAGAGGAGATTTATTTCATTATGATGGATCACCTTATAATATTAATATTTATATAAAAGAAGAAAATCCATTACTGATTTTTTAGAAAAATATATACCATTATAAAAAGCATATAATATGAATACATATATAAAACTAAGTTTACTGACCTTAATAATACTAACAAGTATTTTGAGCAAAGCACAATATACTATTGTAAATGTATCAAATCATTATCAAAATCATTTTGGTTGGGACATAGCAGGTTATGGCGAATATTGCTGTGTGTCCGATCCACGCGATAGTATTAATGAACTGGGCAATGGAAGTGTAAATATTTATAAGAAAAATGGTTCTAATTGGAATTTTACACAAAATATTAGCGCTATTACCAAAACTCCTTATCAATTATTTGGATACAAAGTAAGTATGAATTCAAATTATTTGGCAGTAAGCGAAATTGGTAATGAAACCAGAGGCTTTATGTCAGGAAAAGTTTCAATTTATAAACTCCAAAATAGTGTATGGTCGCATTTTCAAGATATATTACCCGATAGTAATAAAAAGATGATGTATTTTGGTGAGGATGTACAACTTTTTAATGATATGCTATATATTGGAGCTCCAAATCTTGATTCTGGCTGTGTTTTTATATATCAACTGCAAAGTGGACAATTTGTTCTGAAGCAAAAGATAAGCTCACCTTTTGATGTAGATTATGAGTTTGGAAAAACAATAAACATAAATCAAAATTTCTTATTTATTGGCGCTCCTGCAACAAGCAATTCATTAATAAATGGCGGTGTATTTGTTTATCAGATGCAAAATAATAAATGGGAAATGGACACATTTTTTAGAGACCT
>JAGLDA010000065.1 GCA_023145955.1 Bacteroidales bacterium | reverse complement strand
GCATTTTGCTCAATAAACTCTCTACGTGGCGGAACTTCATCTCCCATAAGTATTGAGAAAGTCTTATCTGCACTCATATCATTTTCAATGGCAACCTTTCTAAGGATACGATTTTCTGGATTCATGGTAGTTTCCCATAATTGATCAGCATTCATCTCTCCAAGACCCTTATACCTTTGTACATGAACGCTTTTTTCGCCACCAATACCACCCATTTGATGGATTAATTGGTCACGTTGCTCATCGGTCCAAGCGTACTCTGCTTGCTTACCTTTTTTAACCAAATAGAACGGAGGTGTAGCTATATAAATATAACCCATCTCTATCATCGTTTTCATATAGCGAAAAAAGAAAGTGAGAATAAGCGTTGCAATATGAGAACCGTCGACGTCAGCATCGGTCATAATAATAACCTTATGATATCTAAGTTTTGAAACATTTAACTCTTTAGGATCATCCTCTGTACCAATTGAAACACCAAGAGCAGTAAACATTGTTTTTATCTCTTCATTTTCAAAAATCTTGTGAGGCATTGCCTTTTCTACATTCAATATTTTACCTCTTAGTGGAAGTATTGCTTGAAATTTACGATCTCTACCTTGCTTAGCAGTTCCTCCCGCGGAGTCTCCCTCAACAAGGTATATTTCACTAATTTCAGGATCGCGACTAGAACAATCAGACAGCTTACCAGGAAGCCCAGAACCCATTAAAACACTCTTGCGCTGTACAAGCTCACGAGCTTTACGAGCAGCATGGCGCGCAGTAGCCGCCAATATAACTTTATCAACAATTATTTTTGCCTCTTTAGGATGCTCCTCTAAATAATGACCCAAAGCCTCTCCAACCATGGATTCAACTGCACCCATCACTTCAGAGTTTCCTAATTTAGTTTTTGTTTGCCCTTCAAATTGAGGCTCTGCAACTTTAATAGAAATTACAGCAGTAAGCCCCTCACGAAAATCATCACCGCTAATTGCAAACTTTAGTTTTGATGTCATCCCTGATTTCTCAGCATACGACTTTAAAGTACGCGTTAATGCACGACGAAAACCCGATAAGTGAGTTCCTCCCTCATGAGTATTTATATTATTTACATATGAGTGAATATTCTCTCCAAAAGAAGTATTATACTGCATCGAAACCTCCACAGGGACACCATTCTTTTCACCATCAATATAAATTGGGCTTGGCATCAACACATCACGTGCCTCATCAAGGTAACTTATAAAATCAGCTAATCCTTTTTCTGAATAAAATGTATCTGAAATATACTCACCAGTTTCCTCGTCTAAATTACGTTCATCAATAATTGTAAGAGTAATACCCTTATTAAGAAAAGATAATTCACGAAGCCTAGTGCTTAGTGTATCATAGTTGTATACTGAAACATCAAAAATATCTGTATCAGGCAGGAAAGTAACCTTAGTTCCGCGTGTATCAGTAGTGCCAATTTCCTTTACATCGTATTGTGGTTTACCAATTACATATTCTTGAACATAATGTTTTCCATCTCTAAAAACTTCTACTTTAGTATCAGAAGAAAGAGCATTAACACAACTTACTCCAACACCGTGTAAGCCTCCAGAAACTTTATAGCTTCCTTTATCAAACTTACCACCAGCATGCAGTACAGTCATTACCACCTCTAGTGCAGAACGACCTTCTTTCTCGTGCATATCCACAGGAATACCACGGCCATTATCTATAACTTGAACAGCATTATTCTTAAGAATAGTAACCTCAATTGCATCACAATGACCAGCTAAAGCTTCATCAATAGAATTGTCCACAACTTCATATACAAGATGATGCAAACCTCTATCACCAACATCGCCAATATACATTGCAGGACGTTTACGAACTGCCTCTAAACCTTCGAGAACGGTAATATTACTTGCACCGTAGTCAGAATTCTCAGAATTTATTTCTTCTGTACTCATAATCAATAATTTATATTATTTCATTGAATAAACAAAGATAAGAAATATATACCATTTTAAGGCATATTTTACAATAAAAATGGCGGCAATTTATTAACAATTTTACATAAAAAAAGCGTACAACAACTAGCTGATTCACTGTTTATTATACGCTTATTTGCCATGCGGCATAAAGTTATTAAAAGATATAACTTAAACCTACCATTGCATTAAATTTATATGATGGATAATTATACCATCTTTGATACCTTGAAGCAGTGATATTATTAAGCTTCAAAAACATCCCTAACTTCTTTCTATAGCGATATTCTATACCCAAATTAATATCAGCCCATGCGTCAAGTTTCTTAGTTTCAAAAGCTGAATTTTCCCACACCTTAGCATAAGAAGAGCCATAGGTTACAAATTCTGCCTTAAGTAATATTTTATCTTGAATATTATAATTAGCAGACAATCTTACATCAAAAGATGGCTTATGCCATGCATGCAATTCGGTAGCCAAATTATATACAAAATAATTTCCTCTCAATAGGAAACGTAGTTTTTCATGTTTCTGATAAGCAACTTCTATTTGCATATTTACCACATCAGCATCGTCATAGATAGCCGTAAAACCATTATTGAAGGCTGTATTACTATCATTAACAAAAAAGGCTAGGTCATCTATCTTATCATAATAAAGTTGAATATCGAAATTTACACTTTTACTAATCGAACTTCCTAATCCGAAATTTGCTTGATATTTCACATTGGTCATTCTCCTATCTATTGCACTTATAATAAATGGATTATCATCAGTAAGTCGTTTCATCGAGTTATAATAATTTCCTCCGGTAAAAGCGGCATTAAAATATAAAACATCAGGTATTGCAGCAAAATTGAATCTAACAACAGGGTATAAATTTAGATTTGTATTAGAATCAGATTTCACTTGAGCTTTCACACCCATAAAAGCAGTTAATCCTCCAAAATTTAGCTTGTAAAAGGGAGTAATTGAAACTAAGTTTACATTTACTGTAGAATTAGTATCATTAATATTATTAAAGAAATTCTCCTGGATTTCGAAACCTAATCTCTCATTTTTAAATTTCTTATAGAACGAAGTATTCCAATCCAAAGTAGCTTTTGCACTAATACTATGCTCCGAATTATGATAAAAATCCTGCAAGAAATAATACTTTGTACTTATAGAATAATTCATCTCTTTGGCGCGAAGGCGGTATCTATACCAATTAAGAGTTGCATCAAAATAATTATAACGTTGAGCAAAATCTACATCAGCAGGAACTATACTATCGGGATAATTGGCAGGAATAAATCCATAAGCATGATTAACATCTCTCTTATAGCTAACAGATGATTCGAAAATAGATTTCTTCCAAAACTTGCTGCCATATATTTCCACGAGATTTTCGCTCCATCCTGGGAAGGCATAATCATTAATTTTTCCGGCAGAAGAAAGATGCTTTAAATGAACTCCAAACTTAGAGCTTCGAGAGCGCAAATTACTATGATAAAATTCAAAATACGGAGTAGTATAATTTCCAATACCTGCGGCAACATAATTACTATATAATTTATTTAATGGCTCACCAAGTAATTTTGCCGGCTTTATTGGCACAACTTTAAATGGTGTTGCTAGCCTGCGCTCCATAATATTATATGTAAAATCAGGGGTTTTATATACTGTATCAATTAGCGAAGGTGATACATTAATTTTATTTGCCTCATCAATTGTTGGAGTATATACGCCCTGAATGATAACAGTATTTTGTCCTGGTTGAGCAATAGCAATATTAGCAACAACAACCAATACTAACAATAAAATTACGTTCTTTATATTTAAGTTTATTTTATGCATATTGTTCTATTTATTGAAGTTAATATTTTGCTCTTCCACTTCCTGCTCTAGCTCAATCTCAAACTCCTCATCCGATTCTACCTCCGAATCGATAAACAGATTATTATCTTGTCCGAGATCTATTATTACTTCTTCTGATTCATCAGTCTTTAGCATACTTTCCTCTATAAGTCTTATCTGTTCATATTTATCCTTTGCCTGTTGCAACAACTCTTGATCTCCGTTATAGTTATCAATAATACTCGATAAAGTAGCCTTTGCTTGATGCATATTGTCAGTTTGCATAAATACATCCGAAGAAAGTATAAAGGCTTTTACAACCCAGTATTCATAGGATGGTTCACGCTGTATTATTAGATACGCCTTTGCTTCAGCACTATCGTACTGCTGATTATTAAAATCAAGCAATGCCAGATTATACATCGATTCAGAAGATGCTTCACCAAACTCGCCCGAGGACATTTCCTTCAAAATAGGCACTGCATTTACATAATCCTTATTCTGTACATAAACACGAACTATATTCATTTTTGCCTCTACATAAACCTTTGGGTCAAGCTCTGTTAGTGCTAATACATCTGTTGATGTTTGAATTATACTATCAGCATTTTCAGTATATACATCGCAGCGCATAATATTAATAGTTGCTTCTTGAAAAAGCTCATTCGACTCCGAAACTATTCGAAGCTTACTATAAGAAACCCTTGCAGCAGGGTAATCCTTAAAGATGTTATAATTTATTTCACTAACTTCTTTTAGCGAATTCTCAGAATATTTAGAAATTGGCTTATTAATTATATACTGATAATCTACAATGGCATCAAGGTATTTCCCTATTCTGCGCTCACAATCGGCTTTATAATAATGAGCTTTGCTAATAAAATACCCTGTTGGAAAACGCTCTATATAATGGTCTAATTTTGAAATAGCTACATCAAAATCATTATTCATATAGGCTTCTTCTGCCACATAATAATTTGCTGAGTCTTGGGTGCTTAATGCTACTTGCACTCCTTGCACCTCTGCCCAAGTAAAAAACTCATCTACATTTCCCTCACTTGCATATATATTCTGCAGTGCACTTAAGGCATTTTGCGACTCTTCGCTTCCTCTATAGTCTTGGTATAATTTTTTAAAAATAGCTATAGACTTCTTTGTGTCAGAAGAACTGTATAAATACCCCAAATCAAGTTTAGATTTCTTTACATAAGATGTTTGTGGTGGTCGTGTGGCTATTATATGATCGTAATAATTAATTGCTTTCTCTCTATCCAGCAATACAATATTATAAAGTTGCGCCAGTGCATATTCAGCATTTCCAGCATAAGTAGAGTTTGGATAATCGTTTATCAATTTCTCAAATGCTTGAGCTTTCTGTTTATATTGTTTTAGCGGGCCTAATGATTCAGCCTTTTTATAAAGTGTATAATCAGCATTTCGCTTTCCAATTTTAAGTGCTTTATCGTAATTTTGAACCGCTAGAGAATAGTCTTTCTTTATAAAATAACTATCTCCTATTCTATTATAAGCATCGTTCACAAACTCAGTATTCTGATTTTTTTCGTTCTGTACAAAGATTCTAAATTCCTTATTTGCAAAGCTATATTCCTTTTGAAAAAAGTATGCATAGGCAATATTGTAATGAGCCATATTATAATTCTCATCACTAAAGGCTCCCGTAGATGTAAGAAAAACCTTATAATTAGTTATGCTCTTATCATATTCCTTTTGTTTGAAAAAACATTCGGCTTTCCAATAATATGACTTTGCAGTATAGCTAAAATCTTTTTTCAATGCTATTGATCTGTCGAAAAATGAAATTGATTCTTCATAAGCTTCTTCATTAAATCTTGTTATTGCCATGGAGTATAAAATCCTCTGATATGCCAATAATAATTCTGGAGACATATCCTGAATTTTTTCAATACTTTGGAGAGCTTGAGAGTAATTATTCGTCGACAAATACATTTTAGTAAGATATTTCATGGCATCTTCCCTATGAACAGAGTTAGGATATTCTGTTACATATTTTTCAAATGCTTTTAATGCCTGATTATATGGATTATAATCAAGTTCATAACTAATTTTTGCGAAATTATATAAAGCATCTGCCGTTATATCCGCATCCATATCGTTAGTATATGCAGCATTAAAAGCATTTAGCGCATACGGCTTCTTATCAACCCGTACATAGCATAAAGCTAAGTGATAATTGGCACTCTGAAGCATTTCCTTATTCGAATCATCAATTTTTTTGAAATAGGTAATTGCTTCATTATAATTTCCAATTTTATAATTAGCATACGCCATCTGATATAAATTTATTGAGCCAATATTATGATTAAAAGCTTCGTAATATTGATTTAGATAAGGTATAGACTCCTTATATCTTTCGGTACGATAATAAGACTCTCCAATCAGTCGAGCAATTTCGGGCTTACGTTTTGGTGTAGATTTAGATAATAAATCAGGAGCAACCTCCAATAACTCATCATACTTTTTTTGCATATAGTATATATGGGTAATATAGTAAGGTATTACAGGGCTAAAGACCTTATCATCTTTTAAGCTCATAAACCCTTTTCTAGCAGTTTCATAATTTCCTTTATCGTATGCAATATGCGAATAATAATAAACTGCAGGCGCTTTATATCTACTTTCTTTATTCAGTATTTCGTAAAAATTCTTTTCTGCAAGCTCAATACTATCTCTTTTAAAATGAGAGTATCCTCTTTTAAAATAAAACTCTATTTGCTCATCCTCTGCCAAATCATATACATCAACCTGCTCAAAAGATTTCAAAACACGTCGGTAACCATTTTTTCTATACTGAAACTTACCTAACTGGAAATATATATGTTTCAAATACATACTTTCAGGGTGTGTTTCAATAAACTTAAGCAACAACAACTCTGCATCATCGTTAAATAATTTAACAGCACATAATGCTTTATAATACTCAGCATTTATCCTCATTATTGAGTATGTGTCGTTAATATTATTTATAGTTTTCTGAAAAAGATTTTGAGAAGGACCATATTGTTGCTTATTATAGAGCTCCAAAGCTAGCTGATAATCAGTACTTGGCTGATCGTAAATAGCTGTTTTTTGCGCATAAGCAACATGCGATAAAACCATTATTACCAGACCAATTACTATTATCTTAATTGTATTTTGTACCATATTCTAACGCCTATTTTTGCATTATAAAATTATATACAATTAACGCAAAACATTGTCATTTAGTACAAACTTTTCAACATTGCACCCTTAAGAAGTATAAGGTAATTGTGAGCAAAAAATAAAGATAATATTATAAAACAAAAACCCCGAAAACAATCTAAACTAGACTATTTTCGGGGGTTTTAAAATTTAATATAATAAGAGTAAATAATAGCTATATTTAAGAAAAATATCAGCTAACTCCTTATTGTATTTTATTACAAACGCTCAAGCTCTACAGTAAAATGACGCATTATTGGTGCTTCTTTCAATATTTTAACTCCGCTAGTAATTTCTTTTCTTCTACTATACACATTAGCTATCGCCACTGCTGTATAATTAATATGATTATCGGTATAAGTACGACGTGGGATGGCTAAACGAACAAATTCCAATTCAGGAAATCTATTTTCACGAGTTATAGGGTCACGATCGGCAAGTATTGCACCAATCTCTACACCACGAACTCCACCCTCAATATAAATTTCAATTGCTAATGTTTGAGCAAGAAACTCTTCTTTTGGAAGTCCCTGCAAGAATCGTTTAGCATCAATAAATATAGCGTGACCACCAAAAGGCTCTTGCACAGGTACGCCAAAATCTTTTAACTTTTGGCCTAAAAGTGCTACTTGCTTGATTCTTGAATCCAAAGTATCGTACTCTGTACCTTCGTCAAGACCTTGAGCTAAAGCATTCATATCGCGACCAGACATACCACCATAAGTAATATAACCCTCAAACATGATATTGAAAACACTAGCTTCTTGGAATAGTTTTTCATCGCGCATAGCAATAAAACCACCCATATTAATTATAGCATCTTTTTTAGCACTCATTGTCATTGCATCAGCATTTTCAAAAGTAAGCTTTACAATCTCCTTAATGCTTAGGTTCGCAAATTCAGCCTCGCGTTCCTTAATAAAATACGCATTCTCGGCAAAACGTGCACTATCAAAAACAACCATTTTATTGTATTTATCAGCAATAGCCCTTACATCACGAAGGTTTTGAAGAGATACTGGCTGCCCTCCTGCATTATTATTAGTAATTGTAACAATAATAAATGGCACGTTATCAGCATCAGCCAATAGCACTTTTTCTAACTTATCGATATCCACATTTCCTTTAAAAGGATGCTGAACAGTTGTATCAAAAGCTTCATCAATAGTGCAATCAACGGCTTTTGCTTTTCTAAATTCTATATGTCCTTTAGTAGTATCAAAGTGAGAGTTTCCAGGAACAATACTGCCTTCTTTTACAAGAACCGAGAATAAAACATTCTCAGCAGCACGACCTTGGTGCGTTGGTAAAAAATAGTCAAAGCCTAATATGCTTTTTATAGAATTTTTCATTTTATAATAAGAGCTAGCACCTGCATAACTCTCATCTCCAAGCATAATCTCTGACCACTGACGATCACTCATTGCTCCTGTGCCTGAATCCGTAAGCATATCTACAAATACTTGCTCACTTTTTAAGTTAAATAGATTATATTTTGCTTCTTTTATCCACTGCAAACGCTCTTCCTTTGTGCTTTTTTTAATGGACTCAACCATTTTTATCTTATAACTTTCTGCGAAAGGTAATTTCATAATAGTAGTATTTTGTTAATCTGATGTATAATCAGACAAATAATTTTAATTTATATGATTTCATTGAATTTTGAATTATGATATTATTAAATCCAAAATATTAAACTCGTCCCTGCGCTTAATATTAATGTAATTAAATTTCAAAATATGTAATTCCATTTTAGTAATCATCAATCTTTTTTTTTGATATGGCAAATATACAAAAAAATACTCTTATATCAAATAGCCAACAATTTCTTCACACAACACAACTACACCTTACAGTTCAGACTATTACAGAGGCCTGTTTCTATTGTATTGCTATAAACTAATTTCTATTTTTTCAAATAGTACATCGTATTCGAATTATTTGCTTTAAATATTTTATTAGCAACATTTTTAATATCATCACTCGTAACAGCAAGATATTTGTCTAGTTCAGTATTTATCATATCGGCATCACCTAGCAATTCATAAAAAGCAAGATTCATTGCCCTATCCAGTATATTTATATTACTGAATTCATTAGAAGCCGTAAATTTATTTTTAACCTTTTCCAGCATTTCTTTACTAACCAATGATTTCTTAAAATCATTAACAATATCATCAATGGCTTTATCAGCATCTTTAGGTTCAATATTTTCAGCAAGGTATCCAGCAATATATAAAGTTCCAGGATGAATATCTCCGCTTATAAAACAACTTATAGAGTTAAATAGTTTTTGTTCTTTAACTAGTTTCCGATGTAATATAGAAGATTTTCCATTTCCTAATAAATCTGACACTAAGTCTGTTGCAGGGTAATCATTATCAATTCTACTACAGGTATGATACACTTTAAAAAGAGCATTTACAGGCACATCTCTCCTGAGTTCCTTAAAGCGAGCCTCTGTTTGCATTGGCTCCAAAGGTATATTTTGCACATACTCATCACCTGCCGGTATTGGTCCAAACCATTTTTCGCTTAATAGCTTTATTTCATCAAAATCCACATCACCTGCCACCACCATAATAGCATTATTAGGATTGTAATACTTTTTGTAAAAAGCTTTTACATCCTCCATCGTTGCATCTTCTATATGCTTAATGTTTTTCCCAATTGTAGCCCATTGATATGGATGAACCTTATATACAAACGGACGAAGCTCTAACCATAAATCACCATAAGGCTGATTCAAATAGCGCTGCTTATACTCCTCGATGACAACAGAACGCTGCACTTCTAAACTTTTTTTTGAAAAAGCCAAATTTAACATTCTATCGCTTTCTAGCCAAAAACCTGTTTCAATATTTTCCTTAGGCAAAGAGATATAATAATTTGTTAAGTCATTATTGGTAAAGGCATTATTCTCCCCTCCCACTTTTTGAAGAGGCTCATCGTACTTAGCAATATTTATTGAACCACCAAACATTAAATGCTCAAAAAAATGCGCAAATCCAGTAAGCTCAGGATTCTCATCCTTAGCACCAACATTATAAATAATATTCATCGCCACCACCGAGGTAGTTTTATCCTGATGAACAATTACTTTTAGACCATTATCAAGAGTAAATTTCTGATACTTTACCATTTGCGTATTTTATTAAGTTAGGTTATAACAATCTTCAAAAGTACGGTTTTTACTTTATTTACTAACATTAAAAAAACATCTACAAACAAATTCTAAATAATAAAAAATATCAATCAACCAATTGATATTTTACTTAATTTTGGGTCCTGATTAGGAACTTAATCAGACCAAATGACCAATAAATCAAATAGCGGAAAAACACCCCACTGTTTTCAGAATACAAAATTGGTTTTCAATATTTTCAATAAATTTTCATCATTACAATTAGCACATTGGATAACTTTTGTGGCTGTAATACATCTATTGTATTTTACACCCAACACTTTTCCAATAAAATAGTAATAATAAATATGATACACCTATAATTATGAGCAAAAAAGCATATTTAGTACTAGAAGACGGCAGACGTTTCGAAGGACAATCATTTGGTTACAACGAGAGCATTGCAGGCGAAGTGGTTTTCAATACAGCAATGACTGGCTATCCCGAAAGCTTAACCGACCCATCGTATAAAGGGCAAATATTGGTTACTACTTATCCAATTATTGGTAATTATGGTGTTCCTAAAAAAGGCGAGCAAGACAATATGCTAAAAAATTATGAATCAGATAAAATTCAAATTTCTGGCTTAGTAATATCTTATTATAGTGATGAATACAGCCATTGGAATGCCGATAAAAGTCTTGATGAATGGATGAAAGAACATAAGATTCCTGGTATATCGGGAATTGATACCCGAGCATTGACCAAGCACCTTAGAGAAAAAGGAGCAATGCTAGGAAAAATAATTGTGGAAGATAAAGATGTGGTATTTATTGACCCAAACATAAGAAATCTTGTGGCAGATGTAAGCATTAGAGAGAAGCAGATTTATGGCAATGGAAAATACAAAATTCTACTTATAGATTGTGGAGTAAAAAACAATATTATAAGACACCTACTAAAACGAGATACAACAATTATTCGTGTTCCTTGGGATTACGATTTCTCAAATGAAGAGTATGACGGTTTGTTTATCAGCAATGGGCCTGGTGACCCAGAAAAATGCAAAATCACTGTTGACAATCTTGAAATAGCTTTTGAAAATAACGAACCTATATTTGGCATTTGCTTAGGAAATCAACTAATGTCATTAGCTTCGGGTGCCGAAACTTATAAACTAAAATACGGACACCGTAGCCACAATCAACCCGTACTACATGTTGGAACAAACAGGGCGTATATTACTTCCCAAAACCATGGTTATGCAGTAGACAATTCCACATTAGGAAAGGAATGGGAGCCAATGTTTATCAATCTTAACGATAATACAAACGAAGGGTTTAAACATAAAACAAAGCCATTTTTCAGCACACAGTTTCACCCAGAGGCCTCAAGTGGACCTACAGATACAGAGTTTTTATTTGATGAATTCTTAGATTTAATAATCAAGCAAAAAGAAGAGAACAATGATAAATAAACCAAATAAAGTACTCGTATTAGGCTCTGGAGCCTTAAAGATTGGTGAAGCCGGAGAGTTTGATTATTCAGGATCTCAAGCACTAAAAGCAATGCGCGAAGAGGGTGTGGAAACTATACTTATTAATCCAAACATTGCAACAGTACAAACGTCGCAAGGTATTGCCGATAAGGTTTATTTCTTGCCAATTACAACCGATTTTGTTGAGAAAGTAATTGAAAAAGAAAAGCCTGATGGAATATTATTGGCATTTGGTGGACAAACAGCATTAAATTGCGGTACAGAACTATTCGAAAAAGGAATACTCGCAAAACATAATGTGGAAGTTTTGGGAACTCCCATAGAATCCATAATGGTAACTGAAGACAGGGAGAAGTTCGCCAATTTACTTAAAGAAATTAACATTAAAACCCCCGAGAGCTTTGCTGTAGAGAATATTGATAACGCATTAAAAGCTGCACACAAAATTGGCTACCCAATAATTACACGTG
>JAGLDA010000064.1 GCA_023145955.1 Bacteroidales bacterium | reverse complement strand
CCTAAAGCAGTCATAAGAAAGGTTCCTATTCCGAATATAATACTATAAAAAAGCAGGAATCCCATAACGGCAAAAAGCACCTCCTCTTTTACGGATTTCCCATTATATTTCACAGTAAAAAAGGCTCTAGGATGAAGCATTTTTTTAAGATGCAGCCCAGCAGTTTTAAATAATAGCAAGTGACGAATCATTTTTATTCCACCACCAGTAGAGCCAGCGCTACCTCCTGTAAACATAAGAAGAACTAGCACAAACCATGCTACCGTAGGCCACATTAAGTAATTATAACTAACAAATCCTGTGGTAGTAGTAATAGATACTACTTGGAAAATTGTGTTTCTAAACTTCGTTTCAATATCACCCTCTATTGATAAGAGCAAGATTGTAAATATAATAATTGTAGCACCAATAATTAGTGATCCATAAAATCTAAATTCTTCATTATTGTATACCTTCTTCCACTTTCCTTTAGAGAAAAAATAATGGAGTGTAAAACTAACTCCTGCCAAAAACATAAATATAGTAATAACATATTGCACATATGGTCCAAAGTGGGCTATACTATCGTTTTTGGTAGAAAAACCACCAGTAGCTAAGGTTGCAAAGGAGTGACAAATAGCGTCAAAAAAATTCATTTCACCTACCCATAGCAATAGTGTTTCGACAATAGTAAGCACAACATAAATAAACCAAAGTCGCTTTGCAGTTCCTGCAATAGTTTGGTGCAATTTATCAGTAGTTGGTCCAGGGGATTCAGCTGCAAACAGAGTAGAGGCGCCAACTCCCAAAAGTGGCATTATGGCTAATGTAAGAACTATAATTCCCATACCACCAATCCAATGCGTCATACTACGCCAAAAAAGGATATTTTTAGGCACAGCTTCTATATCATTAATAACTGATGACCCTGTAGTGGTAAAACCTGATATAGTCTCGAAGAAAGCATTTGTAAAATTTGGTATAGTATCGCTAATAATATAAGGCAAAGTACCAAATAATGAAATTACCACCCATGCCAAACTCACAATCATATAGGCTTCTCTTTTGCCCACATGCTTTTGATTTTTTTTGCCAGAAATACCTAAAACCACTAGCCCTACCCCTATGGTTATAATTGCCGATAGAGTAATTGGCCAAGTGTCTTCATTATAATAAATAGCAAAAGGAATAGACATAAGCATTAATACTCCCTCAATAATAGTTAAGGAACTTAGGGCTCTACCTACTTCTTTTAAATTTATTTCTTTGGCTCCTAGCATTGGAAAATCTAATTAAATAGTTTATTTACATTTCTCACACATGAAGGAAGAGAGAAAACAATAACTTTATCACCGGCTTCAATCTTAGTACTACCACGTGTAATCACGGCAACATTATTTCTTATTAAACCTCCAATAATTGCATTTTCTGGTAGTTCTAAATCTGCAATTTTTTTGCTAGTAATATAAGAACCTTCAGCCACAATAAGTTCAAGAACTTCCGCTTCGACACCACTAAGCATTTTAAACGATTCTATTCCTTTTCCAAAAGCAAAACGCTCGATATAGCTAGAAGCAATAAGTTTTTTATTAATAATTGTATCAATACCTACATTGTGTGCAACATCAATAAAATCCATATTCTCAATTAATGCTATTGTCTTTTTTACTCCATATTTCTTAGCCAATAGGCAAGTTAATATATTAGTCTCAGAGTCTCTAGTTACAGAAATAAAGGCATCCATTGAGCTTATATTTTCATCTTCTAGTAAACTTAAATCTCTCACATCACCATTAATAATCAATGTATTATGTAAAATGTCGCTAAGAAGAAAGCATCTGTCACGATCAATTTCTATTAGTTTAAGATTTACTTTATCTTCTAAGTTTAGGGCAACATTAGAGCCTATTCTTCCACCACCTACAAGCATTACATTATTCATTTTTTGCTTGGTTCTTCCCCCCATTTTCATTATTTGCTCCACGCCCTCGGGCTTAGTAATAATATATGCTAAATCACCCAAATGAAAGCGAGTATTACCATTAGGAATTATTGTTTGCCCATCTCTAATAACAGCAACAGCTCTAAAACCCATTTCGCCACGTTCTCTATCTATTTCTTGCAAAGATTTATTAATTACCAAAGCTCTCTCATCAAGTTTGATACTAAAAAGAGAAAGTTTACCTTCAGAAAAATCAAATATTTCGTCAGCAGCCGTTTGCTTAATTAATCTAACAATTTCTTTAGCAGCGATCCTTTCAGGGCTTACCAAATTATCAATTCCCAATTCTTTGAAAATCTTTTTATTTTCTGGCTCCAAGTTTTCTATTGCCGAAACCCTAGCTATACAGTGCTTTGCGCCAAGTTTTTTGGCCATAATACATGCTACTATATTTGGGTTTTCGATATGCATTACAGAAATAAACAAATCACATTTACTAATTCCTGCCATCTGCAGAACAGATATATGAACAGCATCTCCTTCCATAGTAAGGATATCTGCCTCATTAGAAATTTCCTCCAAAAAATCAGGATTAGGGTTAATTAGAGTAATATCATGATCCTCTTTAGATAACAATTTGGCTAAATGAGATCCCATTTCTCCATCTCCTGCAATTATTATATTCATACTTTTGGATATTGATTATAAAACCAAAGATAATACAAAAAGGTAAACCTAAAGCCTACCTATTCATAATCATTCGTTATTTAACTAATTAATTATTGTGATATTATACTAATAAAACTTTCTGAAACCTACTATCTCACGAGCTTCTTTTATAGTTTTAACAGCACTCTCGCGAGCTTTTTCGGCACCAATTTTCACAACTTTAGCAAGGTATTCATCATTACTATTTAGATCGGCTATTCTTTCACGAAAAGGTTCAGTAAAAGTAATCATATCCTCAGCTAATTGTTTCTTAAAATCACCATATCTAATTTGGCAATTATTATATAAATCGTCAAAATGCTGAAAAGTATCTTCTCCAGAAACTATATTCATCAGCTTAAATAAATTATTAATAGCCTCAGGTTTTTCTTGATTCATCTCAGTAGGGCCAGAATCTGTTTTAGCACGCATTACTTTTTTACGAAGTTTTTTAGGGTCTTCGCCAAGGTAAATAGCATTTCCTTCACCTTCGGACTTACCCATTTTACCACTACCATCAAGGCCAGGCACTTTCACCAATTGCTCACCAAAATTAAATGCTGATGGAATAGGGAAAAACTCTTTATTATACATATTATTAAAACGACGAGCAAAAGTACGCATCATCTCCAGATTTTGCTCTTGATCTTTACCAACGGGAACCTTGGTTGCCTTATGTAAAATTACATCAGCAGCCATAAGAGTAGGATAAGTTAATAATCCAGCATTTACATTATCAGGCTGTTGGCGCACTTTATCTTTAAAAGAAGTTACTCTTTGCAATTCTCCCAAATATGCATTCATATTCAAAAGAAGATATAGCTCAGCAGTTTCAGGCACATCACTCTGTACATATAATGTAGATTTTTCAGGATCTAATCCTGCTGCAAGATATTCTACCAACACATTTCTTACATTACCATGCAAATCTGCAGGAGTTGGATGCGTTGTTAAAGAATGGTAATCTGCTATAAAAAAATAGCAGTTGTGCGATTCCTGCATTTTTACAAAGTTCTTTACTGCACCAAAATAATTGCCTAGGTGTAAATTTCCTGTTGGTCTTATACCGCTTACTACTGTTTCCATGGTGGCAAAGGTAAATAATTAATCTATGGAAATTAGGGAAAAAGAGGGGGTGAAAGTTTATAGTTTGTTCAAGGTTTGATTTTTATTAACATTGAACGAATACTTTTAAAAGACAACTTTGAATTATTATTTTACTCCTTATATGCAACTTCCATAACAGTTTCACCAACTGCTTGTAGACTCTTTTTGGATATTTTATCAATACCATCTTCAACAGTATGCCAGTGCTCAAAAAATCCTGAGGTGGAACTTGGAGAATGATGAATTATATCTATGGTAGGGATATATGCGTATTTATTAATAAACACATGATCATCGAGCACGCCACCACCGTCGGTTTTAGTAAATATATCGCCATAACCAATGCTTGCGGCACTCCGCCATACTTTTTGTATAACTCCCGGAGCATATTTATTTGAATAGTATTCGTAACCAAACGTAGCACCTTCAGCTCCAACCATATCCAAAAGAATTCCAAATTGCGCATCGTAGCCTGCAATATGAGGATTTTTAGCCCAATGCTGAGAGCCTAAACACCAAGTTTCTTCAGAATTAACATTAGGATCGATACTAGCATGCTGCCCATAATCCTCAAGGTCGAAAAGAATTATATCTACGCCAATATTTGGTTTTTCAATGCTCATTTGTCTAGCAATTTCCATCAATACACCAACACCACTTGCTCCATCATTAGCTCCATCAATAGGAGTATAATGATTTTCCTTATCGGCATCATGATCAGCAAAAGGGCGAGAGTCCCAATGGGCAGCTAAAAGAATCCTTTTAGTTGCTTCTGGATTTATTGCAGCAATAATATTATTTCCTTTTAATATTTTACCATCAAAACTTCTCGCTTTAAATTTCTGCTGATAAACTTTTAAGTTTAGATTTTCGAAAAAATCTACAAAATAAGTAGCACAGGCCGTATGGGCATTTGTACCTGGCACTCTTGGTCCAAAAGCAACTTGCTTTTTCACATAACTAAATGCTGAATCAACATTAAAAACAGGAACTATAATTTCTTTTACTTCTGCCTTACGGCTTACCTTTTTTGCTTTTTGCTTATCATCACCACAGCTTACTATTAATAATAAACCTAATATTATTGCTAAATATTTCATCTTAATATGCTTTTCTCAATTTTTTCTAATAGTATTAAATCTCCCATTCAGCACCATCTTTGGTGTCTTTAATATTAACACCAAGCTCTATGAGCTGATTTCTTATTTCATCGGCAGAAGCCCAGTCTTTATTCATCTTAGCCTTATGACGCATTTTTAAAAGCATCTCAATAAGTTCACCACTCATATTTGCACTATCATTATTTTTAGCATCAGCCTTAAAACCCAATATCTCGAATACAAAAGTATCAAAAGTAGATTTTAGCAAAGCTAAATCATCAATGCTTAAAGCCATTTTGCCCGCCTTGGCAGAGTTTATAACTTTTACCGCATCAAACAAATGAGCTATTAATATAGGAGTATTAAAATCATCATCCATTGCTAAGTAGCATTTTTCTTTCCACCCTTTTACATCAAAATCTGATGACTCTCCAGCCACTAACTCAGATAAGGTATGGGATGCTTTCATTAGTTTTTCAAAACCTTTTTCGGCAGCTATTAGTGCTTCATTAGAAAAATCAACGGTAGATCTATAATGAGCTTGAAGAATAAAGAAACGAATCGTCATTGGATCGAATGCTTGGCTCAAGAAATCATGATTTCCTGTGAAAAACTCCACTAAAGTGATAAAGTTATTCAAAGATTTTCCCATTTTTTGCCCATCAATAGTAACCATATTATTATGCATCCAATATTTCGCAGGTTCACAGCTATTGGCCGCTACACTCTGAGCTATTTCCGATTCGTGATGAGGAAATTTTAAATCCATACCTCCGCCATGAATATCAAACTTCTGTCCTAAATATTTTGCACTCATGGCAGAGCATTCCATATGCCAGCCTGGGAAACCACTACCCCAAGGCGAATTCCATCTCATAATATGTTCAGGTGCAGCATTTTTCCATATAGCAAAATCTGCATTATCGCGCTTTTCATCTTGCCCATCTAAGGCACGAGTATTCTCAAGCACATCTTCCAACTTTCTTCCCGAAAGTTTACCATAATCATGCTTCTCATTATATTTTTTTACATCAAAATAAACTGAGCCTTTAGATTCGTATGCAAATCCTGAATCTAGAATTCTGGTTACCATCTCCATTTGCTCAATAATATGCCCAGAGGCACGAGGCTGAATACTAGGGCGCTCCACATTTAGCGCATCCATACTATCCATATAACTATCGGCATATTGCTGAGCAATTTCCATTGGTTCAAGCTGCTCAAGTCTAGCTTTTTTGGCTATTTTATCTTCTCCATGGTCTGCATCATTCTCAAGGTGTCCAACGTCGGTAATATTACGAACATAGCGCACTTTATATCCCAGATGTTTCAAATATCTAAAAACAATATCAAAAGAAATGCCTGGTCGAGCATGCCCTAAATGCGGATCGCCATATACCGTTGGACCGCAAACATACATTCCAACATTTGGGCTATTTAAAGGCTCAAAAACCTGTTTCTTTCTTGATAAAGAATCGTATAATTTTAGTCTATTTGATTTTATTTTACTCATAATTATTGTTGTTTAAAAAAAGCTATTGATGATAAAACTTCAATTAAATTTTTAGAAATAACGTGTCAAAGGCAAGGGTGTTATACTGATCACTATCGAAGTGACGGTTTCAAAAACAACATAGTGTTTGACATATTATTTCAAATATATTTTAATAAGCTCCTGTAAACTGATCCAAGAAACGCTTATCATTCTCAAAGAAATATCTTAAATCCTTAACTTGATATTTTAGCATTGCTATACGCTCTACTCCCATTCCAAAGGCAAAGCCAGTATATTCATTGCTATCAATACCACAGTTGTTAAGTACATTAGGATCGACCATTCCGCAACCCAAAATTTCTAACCAACCTGTGTATTTA
>JAGLDA010000063.1 GCA_023145955.1 Bacteroidales bacterium | reverse complement strand
GCTGAAGTAAGTATTTTATATCGTCGTCGTGTGCAAGATATGCCTGCCGATTGGGAAGAGATAGAAGGAGCAGAGCATGAATCTGTAAATATTATGCCACAAACTATTCCAGTAGAAATATTATCTGACGAAAATAATAGAGTGACTGGTATAAAATATCTATTGGCCAAAATGGTTGATGATGGTAAAGGTGGTCGTCCTCGTCCTACTCCAATTGAAGGTAGCGAAACAATTATGCCTGTAACTTCTGTTATTGGTGCAATTGGTCAGGAAGCTGATTACTCTTTCCTTCCTGATGAATTCCGCGATAAGCTTGAATTCAAATGGGGAAAGATGCTTGTGAATGATGACTTACAAACTGCCGATCCTAAGATTTTTGCCGGTGGTGATGCTGTTAATAATACTGCTGATGCAATTAGTGCTATTGCTGATGGCTTCAATGCAGTAAAAGCTATTGAGAAATTCTTGATGAAGTAAATCGATTATTCGATTCAACAAATCATCTTATAAAATAAAAAAACGACCTATTAGGTCGTTTTTTTTTGAGATATTTTGTATGGAGTTTTACTGAAAACAACTTCATTACATTTGTATCTAGTGGAATGTTTATTTACATATTTATTTAATATAATGCAGCGATTATTATTAAATATATTGATGGAATGAATAAATAAAGATTATGTGTTGTTTTAAAGCTCTGCATTAGTGATTGATACATTTTTAACCTAAACATAGGTGTTTTCTCTCCAAAAACAGGTAATTTACCTATTCTAATATTTATTATTTTTAGTTTACTTTGTATTTGCAAAAAGTCACTAAATTAATTAATCATGAAAAAAGCAATAGATTTATTCTGGAAAGAGTTTTTTCTCGTAGGAGCTGTTCTTTTGATTTTAATTATTACAGGATTATTACCTTCATAATAATACTAGTTAAATAGAGAATTTATACGATTATAAGACTAGAAAAGCGTTTATTTATAAAATAAACGCTTTTTTTATGGGCAATAATTAAATTTGAGGTAAGAAGATAATGCAATGCAAATGTTAGTAGAATAGCGCTATTGCTAGATTATGAAATTAATTATTAAGAAGATTACTAGCGACTTAGCTATTGTCTATTTTAATTACATTTGCATTTTTATATTTCATTTTACTACAAATTCATGAAGAAAGTAATATCATTTTCCATAATTATAGTATTTGCCATAGTTTTTCAAGCATGTAATACAGTGCTTGTTACTGGTCGAAAACAAGTAGCATTGCTCCCTGAGAAAGACTTAATAGGAGTCTCTTTAACTAATTATTCACAATTTATATCAAGTCATAATTTATCAAAAGATGTAGCTCAAACAAAAATGGTAAAGCAAGTCGGGGTTAAAATTTCTAATGCTGTAAAAAAATTCTTAAAGGCTAAAGGAAAGTCGTCATTAATAAAGGATTATAAATGGGAATATAATTTGGTAGAAGACCCTTCGCCTAATGCTTGGTGTATGCCTGGTGGAAAAATTGTTATTTATACAGGAATCTTGCCCTATACCAAAGATGCTGCAGGATTAGCTGTGGTAATGGGACATGAAGTCGCTCATGCTGTTGCGCAGCATGGAAATGAAAGAATGAGTCAGCAAATAGTTATAGAATATGGAGCTCAATTTTTGAGCACATTTATTCATGATAAACCTGATGAAACTAAAATTTTATACCAGCAAGCCTATGGACTAGGAGCTCAATATGGAGTTATGCTTCCGTACTCACGTACGCATGAAAGTGAGGCTGATAAAATTGGTCTTGTTTTTATGGCTATTGCAGGTTATAATCCCCAAACTGCAATACAGTTTTGGGAGCGAATGTCAGAAAGTGGAGGTGAAAAACCCCTAGAGATTATGTCTACTCACCCTAGTGACGATACTCGTATTAAAGACCTTAAAGAATATATGCCAGAGGCCTTGAAGCATTATAAAAAATAAGAAAAATAATTTTTATAGTTAATTTATATTATGCCATGTTTTTCTGATAGCATAAATAATACTGTCGATTTGTGGCTGCCCCCTGCGATATGAAATTCAGTTCATGGTTTAAATAATACTAATTATATAACCAAATTCAAATAAAGTATTTAGTAGCTGAATCCCTCCCTTTTTACTACATATATTTTAAGGTTAATAAAGAAATACTATTGTTTATCTTTGCCTTTCGAAAAACAGATATAATAATATAGTATGTCAGAAAAGAAAATAAGAGTACGATTTGCCCCAAGTCCAACAGGGCCTTTACATATTGGAGGTGTTCGCACTGCCCTTTACAATTATTTATTTGCTCGTAAGCATGGCGGCACAATGATTTTGCGAATTGAAGATACCGATGAAGCTCGTTTTGTGGAAGGAGCTAAAGAGTATATAATTGATGCTCTAAAATGGTGTGGGATAGAGTTTGATGAAAGCATTGAAAAAGGCGGCAATTATGGCCCATATATTCAAAGCCAACGACAAGATATTTACCGCAAATATGCTGATATATTGGTAGAGTCGGGTAATGCATACTATGCTTTTGATACTACCGAAGAACTTAGCAAGCTCCGTAGCGATGCTGAGTTTAATAAAGAAACTTTTACATATAGCTCTGCTAATAGAGGTTCTCTAAATAATTCTGAAAACATTGGAGTAGAGGCTGCTAAAAAGCTTATTGATGATGGAGCAACTTATGTTTTGCGTTTTAAAACTCCTGTGAATGAGGAGCTAATTATGCAAGATATTGTTCGTGGCGAGGTAAAGGTAAATACTTCTACTTTGGATGATAAAGTTATTTTTAAATCCAGTGGAATGCCTACTTATCATCTAGCAAATATTGTAGACGACCACTTAATGGAAATATCGCATGTAATACGTGGTGAAGAATGGTTGCCATCTATGCCACTTCATATAATGTTATATAGAGCTTTTGGCTGGGATGCGCCTGAGTTTGCTCACTTGCCTTTATTATTAAAACCTACAGGTAATGGTAAGCTTAGTAAGCGAGATGGCGATAAACTTGGTTTCCCTGTATTCCCTACAGAGTGGATAAATCCACAAAGTGGCGATAAGTCCATGGGCTATCGTGAGGAAGGTTATTTTCCTGATGCTTTTATAAATATGTTGGCATTATTGGGATGGAATGCTGGTACTGAGCAAGAGGTTTTTAGTATGCAAGAGTTGATTTCAAACTTTAGTCTCGAGAGAGTGAATAAGTCTGGTGCTCGCTTTGATCCTGATAAAGCTAAATGGTTCAACCACCAGTATATGATTAGCAAAAGTGATGATGTAATTGCTGTGGAGTTTAAGAAAATATTGGATTCTAAAAGAGTAGATTATTCTAATTTACCCTTGGAAAAAATTATTAGTCTTGTAAAAGAAAGAGCTAACTTTACTAAAGATATATGGGAGCAATCATATTTCTTTTTTGAAAGACCTACAGAATATGATGCTAAAACAGTAAAGAAACGATGGAAGGAAGATACTCCTATAACTATGATAGGACTTAAGGAAATATTATTTAATATAGATGACTTTACAAGTGAAAATACAGAATCAATAGTAAAAGCTTGGATAGAAAAAAAGGAATTATCAATGGGTAAAATTATGAATGCTTTTAGATTGAGTATTGTAGGCGCAGGAAAAGGCCCGCATATGTTCGATATTATAAGTATTATTGGTAAAGAAGAAACTATTATGAGGCTCGATAATGCTATAAATATTATTAAGCGCTAGTTAAATATTTTTTAATATTGAATTTATCTATGAAAAAATACCCATCAAAAATAGGAATTGGTATTGCAATTTTTATAATAGTTGTAATTACGGGGGTTTCTGTTAAAATGACCATGGAGAAAGAATGGATAGCTTTGGCTACTAATTTTTTTGTATTTATTATTTTGTATTGGCTTTATAAATCAACGTATTATACTATTGATGGTAATACATTGAGGATAAAGAGCGGTTTTTTGATTAACGAAAAAATAGATATTAATACCATAAGCAAAGTATTAGAAACTAGTAACCCATTAAGTGCACCAGCTTTCTCGTTGGATAGGCTTAATGTTAGATATAATAAATCAAGTTCGGTGCTAATATCGCCAAGAGACAAAACAGGGTTTATAAAGGAATTACTAAAAGTAAACTCTAAAATAGAAATAGATTATAAAAAATAGGATTATGCTAAAAATAATTATACTAGTAGTAACTATCTTTATATCAGGTATTAGCTTGGCGCAAGATAATATAAAAGTAATGCATTATAATTTGTTAAACTATGGCAATGTAACAAGCTACTGTGGTGTAGACATTAATTATTATGGTGATAAAGAACCATTATTACATACAATTATACAATATATACAGCCTGATATTTTTACCGTAAATGAGCTTGGATCTATTACATTTATTCACCAAAGAATACTGGATTCGGTGATGAATAAGAACTCTGTAAAGCAGTATAATAAGTCGGATTATATAAATACTAATGGCAGCTCTTTGGTAAATATGTTATATTATAATAAGGCGAAATTTGTATATGTAAGTGCGGAGAGTATTCAGAATACGGTAAGAGACATTGTTCTTTACCGACTTTATTATAAAAGCCCAAATCTATCTCAAGACCATGATACAGCATGGCTGAATTGTATTGTTGGGCACCTAAAGGCAGGGAATACTACATCAAGCAAAGACAAAAGAACAGAGATGACTGCCAATGCAATAGCTTATTTGGTTCAGAATAATTATAAAGGAAATTATATGTTTATGGGCGATTTTAATGTTTATAAAAGTAGTGAACAAGCATATCAAAACCTTATTGGATATTCTGATATAAATTATAGATTTATTGATCCAATAAATACCCCTGGAAACTGGAATAATAATAGCAGTTTTGCTTCAGTACATACCCAATCCACACATGCCAACTCAAACGGATGTGCCTCAGGTGGTGGTTTGGACGATAGATTTGATTTTATTCTTATTTCTAATGATTTACAGCAGGGGAATAAACATATTACATATAAACCCAATAGCTATGAGGCAATTGGTAATGATGGAAATCATTTTAATCAGTCCATAAATTCGGGAAGCAATACTAGTGTTCCTGCAAATGTATTAAATGCACTTTATGAACATAGCGACCACCTGCCTGTAGTATTGGAATTGGATGTTGATGCTCTTGTTTCTGGAATTGGCAAAATTGCGGAGAATAAACTTATTGTAAATTATGAAAACCCTATAAATGGGGTTCTTGATATTTATATAAATGCAGAAAATCCAGACCTTCGTCGCATAGAAATTTGGAGTATTACAGGGCAACTTATGATTAGTAAAACTGTAAAAGGAAATAGTATTAACGAAAGCATCTCTCTTGAGAATTATGCCAACGGAATGTATATTTTAATGATTAGTAATAATAGCGGTATTGTAGAATACATCTCAAAAATAATTAAACAATAATGAGAATTAGGCTTTTATCCATAGTTTTAGTTATTATTTTGGCATTTGTAGGCAGCTCTTGTGTGAATTTACTTAATGAAGTAAAAATAAATGCTGATAAAAGTGGATCGGCTTTTATTGGAGTAGAGATAAATGCCCTGTCGGGGATGATAAATACCGATAGTGATAAGTTAAGCAAAGAAAATAAGAACTCTTTATTGGGTTTTAATGCTGAGGCAGAGAAAAGGCTTAAAGGAGTAAAAGGCATAAGTAATATTAGAGCAACGGGAGCTTTAAGTTTTGGAAGACTAGGTATAAAGTTTGATTTTGAAAATGCTAAAGCGCTTAATAGGGCATATTATAGCCTTATGGATATGGAATATAAATGGTATTCTCCAAAAATTATTAGCATAAGAAATCATAGTGTAAAGGTTAGAAATGTTAGCTCTTATATTAAAGATCAGGTAAAAGAAAGTGATAGTGAATTTTTTACTTCATCGGTGATGGAATACCTTAATATTGCTACTGTAATTGAGGTTCCTAATAAAATTACTTCGGTAAAAATGGATGTGGGAGAGATAAGTTATAATGGCAAAACCATAAGCATTATTACACCACTAAAAAGTGTGGTAGAGACTGATGCTACGGTTGGGTTTAAATTTAAATACTAAATAATTATCTTCGCAAATAATTATGCAATCAAATAATAATTATTCGGTAGCTTTTGTTGGAAGCGGGAATGTAGCAACTAAGCTAGCGATCTCTCTTCACAATAAGGGTGTAAATATTAGGGAAATATATTCTCCTACTATTGTCAATGCTAATAAATTGGCTAGCGCTATTGATGCTAAGGCTATAAAAAGCATTAGAGATTTTTCTAGCGAAATAGATGTTATTATAATTTCTATTTCGGATAATGCTTTAAAAAACCTTCATTATACAGATTTTCCTATTGATTCTATAATTTGTCATACAAGCGGCTCTGTAGAAATGGAAATAATGAATTCTTGTAAGAATTATGGTGTTTTTTATCCATTGCAAACATTTAGTAAGCATACTAATGTAGAAATATCGGAGGTGCCTTTTTGTATAGAAGCAAATAATGAATATAGTGCAGAAATCCTAAATAGCTTGGCAAAAGTGCTCTCTAATAATGTTAGTAACGTAAGTTCGTCAGAGCGTGCAAAGATGCATCTTGCGGCAGTATTTGCATGTAATTTTACAAATGCAATGTATTCTATTGCCGAAGATCTTATGCAAGAGTCTGGCTTAGATTTCAATTATTTGCGACCATTAATTATAGAAACGGCAAATAAGGCAAATAAATTTTCTCCAAAAGAAATACAAACAGGACCTGCAATTCGTAATGACGATATAATAATGAACAAGCATATTGCAGAGCTAAAACAAAATAAAGAATATTCGAAACTGTATTCTCTCATGAGTGATATTATTAATAAAACTATAAAACAGAAATAATGAAAAACTATAAAGCAGATTTAAACAAGATAAATACATTTATATTTGATTTCGACGGGGTGCTTTCTGACGGAATGGTTTTATTAACTGAGGAGGGGCATTATCTACGCCGTACCAATGTAAAAGATGGCTATGCTCTGCAATTGGCAATTAAAAAAGGGTATAGAGTGGTGATTATTTCTGGGGCAAAGGCCGAAGGTATGTTTCATAGGCTTTATAATTTGAATATTCGCGATATTCATCTTGGCGTGCCTAATAAGCTTGAGGTTTATAATCAGGTGAAAGAGAAATATAATATTTCTGATGAAAATATAATCTATATGGGAGATGATATTCCTGATTATGAAGTGATGAAACACGCTGGAGTTGCAGCATGTCCTGCTGATGCTACCATCGAAATTAAAGAAATTGCTGACTATATATCTCACAAAAAAGGTGGTGAGGGCTGTGCAAGAGATATTATAGAGCAGACCTTAAAATTGCATAAAAAATGGATGAATAAGGATGCTTATAATTGGTAAATAAAAATAGCCATCTCAATGTATTTGAATGGCTATTATGCATTGCTAATTTGGAACGATGAAGGGGTTCAAGGAAAAATTGTGTTCCTAAAATTAAATATCACTTAGTTTTAATAGTACTTTTCCTCCGCTCATATTTTCTTTATACGACTTTATGGCATCTACGACTTTATCCATCTCGAAAATGTCTTTTATTTCTGTTTTGAGATCAGTTTTAAGTAATTTTTGAGCCTTACTTATGCTTTTTAGTTTTTTTACTAGGCTAAGGTCAGAGGTGTAGCTACCTAAATAGAATCCGCTTATTGCTTTCTTATTTTGGAGTAAAGTGCGAACATCAAAATGAGATTCTTCTTCAGATAGATTTGCATAAAGATAGATATGTGACCCTTCGGAACTAATTTCTACAAAATCAGCAGTAGCATCACCGCCTATTGCATCAAAAAATAATTGTGCATTTAATTTTTGACAAACTTCTTTTAATTTTTGCTTATAATTTTTCCAGCTACTATCAATTACATTTGTTGCTCCATAGGCTTTAAGGCTTTCTAGTTGTTGCTGACTACGAACTATGCTTATCACATCTATTCCATTGCTGATACCGTAGCGCTGTATCATTTTGCCAAGGGCACCGCCAGCGGCATTATTTACAATCACTTTTTGATTCATTTTTTTTGCAATATCAATAAATGAAATGGCCGTGAGAGGGTTTACTATTAATGCAGTAGCTTGTTCAAAGCTTATGTTATTATCCACAGGAATAACATTCATTGCTGAGGTTACCATGTACTCAGCCCAGCAGCCTCCCAACGATTGAGTGGCTGTGCAGCTTACACGTTTGCCTTTTCTAATGGTAGCAATAATGCCTCCACCATGAGATACCACAATTCCACTACCTTCGATGCCAGGGATTAGAGGAAATGTAGGTGCGTGTGCATAAGTGCCTTGCAGCATACTTAAGTCTGAAGGATTTATGGAAGAAAATTCCATCTTAACTAGTACTTGCCCTTTCGCGGGCTTAGGAATAGGGATCTCTACTATGGATAAATCGCCACCAATTTCTTTTTGTACTATTGCTCGCATTTGTGAGGGTAATTTCTTCATCATTAATATCTATCTTTTTGTATTGTGCTAAAGTAATTATTTTTTGAAAGGTAGGCGTAATAGCATTCATTTACTCGTAAATTTTCACTGTAATCTAAATAGCAATAGTAATAATTAGTTATAAATACGTAAATATATAGTATAATAAACGCTGAAACAGATACATACAGATTGTTCTATTTCTAATATTTTTTATTTAGTCTAATTCTAAATAAGCAGTTTTTTTAGTACTTTTATGGTTCTATAAGTTGCAAGTTAAAATACTTGGATTATTCATATAATTGAAGTCAAATTATAGAATTTATTATCACTTACATTATTCATTATGGTAGGATTGGAAAAAAAAGCAGATGACAGTTTTAATACTGTAATGCAAATATTTACAAATTATCTAGAGAAAAAGGGACATAGAAAAACTCCTGAGCGCTTTACTATTCTGCGCGAAGTTTATAATCACGATTCGCATTTTGATATAGAAACTTTATATCTTAAAATGAAGAAGAATAAATATCGTGTTAGTAGAGCTACTTTATATAATACTATAGACTTACTTCTAAATTGCAAACTGGTAACTAAGCATCAATTTGGTGCTCAGAGTGCGCAATTTGAAAAATCGTATAAATTTAAGCAACACGACCATATTATTTGTTCTGACAACGGAAAAATTATCGAATTTTGTGACCCAAGGATTCAAGAGATTCAAGACTCCCTGGAAAAGCTTTTCAAGATAAAGATTAGCTACCATTCTTTGACTTTCTATGCAGAATGTAAAGATAGTCAAGTGGCAGAATTACATGCTTTTGATAATGGTAATAAAAAGGAATTATAGTTTCTTTTATTTAAAGAAACTGAAGATTTATTAAATTTGCTGTGCGATATTTTTATTAAAATGCCACTGCTAAAAACCTATTTTTAATGCAAAAAGAAAATAAAGTTGATATTCTCCTAGGATTACAATGGGGAGATGAGGGAAAAGGAAAGATTGTAGATGTATTTACTCCAGATTACGATATTATAGCTCGTTTTCAGGGTGGACCAAATGCTGGTCATACTCTTGAGTTTAATGGTCAGAAGCATGTTTTACACACAATACCATCGGGTATTTTTCATGATAATACTCTTAATATTATTGGTAATGGGGTAATTATGGATTTAAAAATAATGCAGCAAGAGCTTGATGAGTTATATGAAAAAGGAGCTAATCCAAAAAACAACTTATATATCTCTAAAAAATGCCACCTTATAACACCTAGTCATAGGCTATTAGATGCTGTATACGAAGCTGCAAAGGGTAAAGATAAAATAGGATCAACCCTTAAGGGAATTGGGCCTACCTATACCGATAAAACTGCTCGTTTGGGGCTAAGAATGGGAGATGTACTTATGGATAATTTCCAGGAAAGGTATGGCAAGTTAAAATTGCGACATTTGGAAATTGCCAAAGATTTTGATTTTGACATAAGTGCTCATAAGATTGATAACCTAAGCTTTGATGAATACGAAGCAAAATGGATGGAAGCTACAAAAATTGCTACTGAATATAATCTGATAGATAGTGAGCAATTTATTAATGATAGTTTAAAGGCAGGGAAAACTATTCTTGCTGAAGGTGCTCAAGGAACATTATTAGATGTTGACTTTGGCTCATATCCATTTGTAACTTCATCAAATACTATTAGTGCTGCTGTATGTACTGGCTTGGGAGTTGCTCCCAACAAAATTGGTAAAACTTATGGTGTTTTTAAAGCATACTGTACAAGAGTAGGTAGTGGACCGTTCCCTACTGAGCTTTTCGATGATTTTGGACAACGCCTACGCGATAATGGACATGAATATGGATCTACTACAGGTCGCCCACGTCGTTGTGGTTGGTTAGATATACCTGCCTTACGTTACTCAATTATGATAAATGGTGTAACAGACCTAATTATAACAAAGGCTGATGTAATGGACGATTTTGATAGCTTTGATGTATGTACCCAGTATGAATATAATGGCAAAAAACTAGATTATATGCCTTACGAAATTCTTGACGAAAAGCTAGGACCTATTGTTGAATCAAAAAAAGGCTGGAATACGGATATTACAAAGGCTAGCAGCATGGACGATTTGCCTGCTGAGCTTATTGATTATATTAAATATATAGAGGAAACTGTAGAATGCCCAATTTCGGTGGTGTCAGTTGGTCCGGATAGGTCACAGACAATTATTCGTTAAATAGTTATTGGATTCTTTGTGAATACCTTTAAAAGTCAGAAATAATTTGTAATTTTTTCTGACTTTTTTTCTGTATAATAATTTAATATAGTCAGATATTATTTTATATTTTTGTAATTATGAGAATTACTTTTATATTATTTGCTTTATTTATTATTTTGTCTTCTTTTTCCACAGAAGAAGAACCACAAATTAATACTGATAGTAGCTCTATTTCTATTGTAAATAATATTGTTGAGAGTCAGCAAGCATTACAAATACTTATTGATAGTATTGTAAATAGTGAGACTTATAATACTAAAGCCATTCTATGCCTAAAAATAGCATGGAAATTGAAGGACTCTGATTGGGAAAGATGTTCCAAATATATTGATAATGCGGAGTTTAATGCAAGGAAGTATAATAATATAGATTTCCTCATTACTACTTATACTAGTATTGCTGACCTATATTACGATAAGGATTTGTTGGATATATCGCTGAAATATTATACAAAAGGATATAATTTATTTGACAATAATAACTCAAGTAATGAGAAACATAATCTTGAAAATGATATAGCCATAATATATGCTAAATTGAAAAAAACGGATCAAGCATTTTATTTTTTTCAGCAAGTATATCTAAATAAGAAAAGTAATAATGATACATTGGGTGTAGCAAAGTTATACAATAATTTAGGATTATTATTCTTTGAAACAAATATAGATTCGTCCATATACTATTTTAAAAAGAGCTTAGATCTTGTTTATCTAATAGATAATAAGAAATTAAGTATTTATGTATTTACAAATATTGCCAAATGTTACTCTATACTTGGCAATACCGCTAGAACTGATTTTTACAGTAAAAAAGCATTAGCAATTATAGATGATGTGCCTCAAGGTGTAAAGGCATGGGTATATAAAACAGTTTCTGAAGAATTTTTTCAGAGAAATAAAATAGATTCGTGTATTTATTATGCAAATAAATCAAAAGATATTCTTAAATCAAATAAATACACTTTCAGTTATTTGGGTTTGAATATGATACTTTATAAAGCTTATTTAGAGAAAGAGGACTATAAAAAGGCCAGTATGTATTTTGTAATATACGACCAAATAAGAGATAGCTTAAATATAGAACAAAAGGCTGTAAATGCCGAAAAGATAAAATTAGAACAAGAGTTTATTATAAAAGATCAAATAAGAAACTTAGAAGAGAGTAAAAGAAGGAATAAAAACTTAATAATTAGCTTTGGCCTTATATTGAGTTTATTAGTATTAATAATTCTTCTCTCAAGAAATAAAAGCAGACTTCAAAAATCTAAGTTGGAGAGAAAACTCATTGAAGCAAAAAGAGATGAGCTGAATCAAGATTTAGAATCTAAAAAAGGAATACTAATTGCCAAGGCTATGAAAGAAATTCATAGAACAGAGTTTATACAAGATATTCTGATAGATTTAAAAGAGATAAAATTAAAAGCTGTAAAAAAAGAGACTCAACAGGCAATTGAAATTATTCAAAAGCGATTAGAAAAAGGCTCTTCCAATAATATGTGGGAAGAGTTTGAATTAAGTTTAGAGCAAGTGCATGAGAGGTTTTTCAGTAATTTATCAGAGAAACATCCCGCACTAACATCTAAAGATAAGCGTCTATGCGCACTATTAGTATTAAACTTAACGTCAAAAGAAATTGCCCAAATTACAGGTCAGGATTTTAAAACTGTAGAAAATGCACGAACTCGATTGCGTAAAAAACTTAATCTTACCAATACAAAAACAGATCTTATTATCTATTTAAACGAACTTAAATAGCATACTTCTCTTATCTGTTTTATAATTACATATACGATTTAACTAATTTTATAAGCTTAGTATATAGCTGATTAGATACTCATTAGCACTAATTGAGTGTAGATAGTATATTATATTTACATAATTGAGTGTTTTATCTACAGCCAATTTTTAGGTTATCAATAACTTATGTCTCACTTTTGCATTTCTTAATTAATTATAGCATAAAGCAATGAAGAATAGTAAACCTAAAAGTATAAAAGAGTTAATTGTAGATAATATTGTTAAAAAATCTGCATTAATAAAGGTTGTGAAATCTTTAGAGTCAAATACTATAATTAAAAATAGTGTAAATAATAATTTAAAACATTAAGATATGAAAAGAATTGCATTTTTAATTGCATTAATTGCACTTACTATAAGTGTAAATGCACAATGGACAACAAATACAACAGTAAATACTGAGGTAAGCTCATTTGCTGGTACTGACCAAGATATAGAGACAATAGAACTAAGTGATGGAAGTACGGCGATTGTTTTTTGGAAAACTGTAGCAGCTCCAGTAAACTACGAATTACGCTTGCAAGTATTAAACTCAGCAGGGGTAAAACAACTGGGAGATACCGGAGTATTAATAAGTGATAGTATTCCAATGTCTTCATATGTAAATCAATGGCAATTGGTAAGAGATGAGAATGATAATTTGTATGTGGGAATTACTGCCACAAGCAATACTGCAGCCTTGGCATTTAAGTTTGATAATCAAGGAAATCATTTATGGCCTGCGGGCGGCGTAAATCTAGGGGTTGGCTTTAGTATAAAAATCCTTCCTTTGAGTAGTGGAAATACCGCTATCTCGTGGATGAGTACATCAACATATACCTCTTATATACAATTATATAATAGTGTTGGGGCTGCACTTTGGACAAGCAATACAGAAACTTGGCCAAGTAATGTAACAATTCCTGGAAATCTATTTGAATTATCGAATGGAGATATAGTTTCTGTTTTTCATAAGAAAGGAACTTATTCTGTTAACTCAACATTATATGCCCAGAGATTTAATACTAGTGGATCTTCTGTTTGGTCATCACCAACTCAACTTTCCACAAAGACCACTGTTTATAATAGAATTTATAGTGGAGCTCAAAGTGGCGATACTGTATTTTTTGGTTATATCGGAAAACAGAATAATAGATTTGATGCTTGTATTCAGCGTATAAATCCTGATGGGACTATTCCATGGGGTGCTAATGGGCGTGATTTTGATGTAAATACTACAAATTATGAGATGGATGTTCAAATTGCTACTGAAGAGAATTCCTCAAACTTATGGGCAATGTGTACCTACACAAATACATCTCAAACAGCAGCTGGTGAGTATATTCAGAAAATAGATATTCCAACAGGTAATCGTTTACTATCAAATACAGCAAAAAATTTATTTCCAATAGGAACAAACTATACACATGCTAATAAGCTTTACGTATATAATGATAGACCGTTCTTTCTTTTGGAAAAAGGAAATAATAATGGTGTAAGTACAACGTATTTGGATGTTGTAATGCTAGACCAAGTTGGTAATTTTGCATGGGCCGATACTTCAAAAGCCATTGCAAGTAATGTTGGCACTAATAAAGGTCAGGCTAAAATTAATGCAAAAATTGGTAATAATTCTGTAGTAGTATTTATTGAAAATAAAGGTAGTGGTGTTAATTCAATAATATATGCTCAGAATTTTGTAGATACATTGACACTAAGTAATGCTGCTGAAATAATCACCTATAACCTGCCAACTCAAGATACATCTTATATTGATGCATCTAATGATTCTATCATGGTATTTATGCCAATGGGTATTGGTTATCCAGTAAGTTTAGCGGCAAACTTTTCGCTTTCAAATTATGCTAATTCATTAGTAGGCTCTACGGTACAAGATAGCTCTATAACTAATAATACATGGAGTGATAGCACTACTGCTGTTCAATATACCGTTATTGCACAAAATGGATCTTTAAGAATATGGAATGTGTATGTTACTGCTAGAGTAGTTGTTTCTACTGCTGCTGAAATTATTGAATATAATCTACCATCTCAACTATCTTCTACTATTGTAAATACTAATGACTCTATTATTGTTTATATGCCAATAAATACTCCTTATCCAATAACTTTGGCTGCTGAGTTTTTATTATCTAATAATGCTACTGCTAAAGTTGGCGGAACTGTTCAGGATAGTGCAGTTACAAATAATACTTGGAATGATAGTATTGTTCCTGTTATGTACGAAGTAACAGCAGAAGATGGAATTACTACTAGAATATGGAAAGTATATGTTGTGTCTCCTAATAATGTAGGTTTTAATGAAATTGAGAAAAATAATTTTAAAATAACATATAACAATCCTATTGAAAATGAATTATACATTAATTCAGAGAAAACTATTAACAATATATTAGTAGTTGATGCTTTAGGTAGAACTATTTATATGCAAGAGAATATAAGTAAAAACAATTTTAGAGTTAACACTACTAAATGGAAAACTGGAATGTATATTCTAATTATAAATAATAAGTATTCATATAAAGTGATCAAGAACTAAATCCAATATTAAAAATACCACATTGGTATATCCCCATAATGAAGGCTGCTATTTTTTTTAGTGGCCTTTTTTTATAATTAATTTTTATTACCCCACAACGAAAAATTAAGTTGCAAACTTAGGTTGATAGTTAATGAAACCAAATTTTTCCATTACATTTGCTAGAATTATATTTAGCATTAATTTCTTATTATCTAATATCAATGTTTCTTAAAATAATCAAGTATTTTATTATCGTAAT
>JAGLDA010000062.1 GCA_023145955.1 Bacteroidales bacterium | reverse complement strand
TATTCACAGGAACAGTATCTGTTACCGATTTTATTCTTTATGAAGCCAATGATAGTTCCACATTTGTATCTTTTGATAAATTCATAATAGATACAGAATTATACAGGTTAGTTGCT
This sequence comes from Bacteroidales bacterium, assembly GCA_023145955.1. Lineage (GTDB taxonomy): Bacteria > Bacteroidota > Bacteroidia > Bacteroidales > UBA1556 > UBA6267. The sequence continues at coordinate 9,415 of JAGLDA010000062.1, read as the reverse complement.
AATAGGTTTGTTGTAGAAGAAGTGAAATTAGAAGGATTGCAGACCTATATAGCGCAAAATGATACAGTATTTAATTTTGACGACCTTATTGCTTTTTATAGTACCGATAGTATTTCGGTAGAAGAGATGCCTGCAGATACCATTAATGAAGAAAACCCTATGGCTATTGAGGTCTCAAATATCCTAATAAATGCCAAAACAATTTCATATACAGCAATGAGATTGGAGCATGAAACAAAAATGATTAACTTTAATATAAACCTACCATATATAAGTTGGAATACTGAAGGAAGCAGTCATGCGGGTATAGTATTTGACCTTAATAATAATGGCCATTTTGGTTTAGATATGGATTTTAATCCAGATTCAAATGGATTTGTTGCAGATATAAAAATTAAAGAACTGAATCTTGCATCTTATTATGTTTTCGCTGAAAAAGAGCTTAATATATCTAGATTTGAAGGAATATTTAATACTCATCTTGTTATTGATGGTAATATTGATGAAATAGAAAAATTTACTATTGAAGGAGAAATTGGGTTAAGTAATTTTGTTATTAACGATACTAATCAACAAAAACTTATTGGTGTAGAGCAGCTTAATATTGGCATATCAAAAATTGATAATTTTAATCAGGTTTTTGTTGTAGATTCAGTTCATTTGTACAATCCATATATAAATTTTGAGCTATTTGATAAAGAAACAAATTTTGATAAACTTATAAAGCAAGATACTGAAGCAGAGGAGGTGATTGCTGCAGACACATTGATTTCTGAGCCAATAGATACTATTAATAATGAAATATATTATGCTATACATTCCTTTATTATTGACGATGCTGTTGTTGATTTTAAAGACCATACTACCCCTCGTCTTTTTACATATCATTTGAGTAAAATTAATATGAAAGCACATGATATAACATCAGATGCAAGCTGGGTAGAAACTCATTTGGATATGTTGCTTAATAATCGCGGCAAAATGAATGTAGAGCTTGGCTTTAACCCCATGAAGCCTGAAGATATGGATATAGACTATGTAATGACAGATTTCTTACTTAGTGATGTAAATATATACTCAGAATTGAGTACAGGGTATCCATTTGTTTATGGCGATATGTTTTACTATTCGAAAACAACAATTCGTAATGGAATTATAAAAAGTGATAATAAGCTAAAAATTAATGATGTGGAAATGGGCGAAAAGGTAGAAGGGTGGAAGTCTATACCATTGAAATTTGCTCTATTTATTCTTAAAGATAAGCATGGAGATATTGAATTGGATATTCCTGTACAAGGAGATCTAAATAATCCTGATATTAATATTAAAAAACTTGCTTGGACAGCATTAAAGAATGTCGTCTTTAAAGTGGCATCTTCACCAATTGATTTTATTTCGGGACTTGGAAATGTTGATCCAAATGATGTAAAGACCATTGTATTTGAATATGGAGATACCATATTAGGTAAGAAAATTGAAAAACAACTAGAGACACTATTGAAAATTGAAGAAGCTAAACCAGGTTTAGGGATTGCTTTGGCCTATTTTAATGATAAAGAGAAAGAAAGTTCTGTAATAGCTATAAACGAAATTGGAAATCAATTTGTGGAGCTAAAACAAATGGATTATACGAATAATAAGAATGAATTTGAGTTATATATTAAATCAAGAACATTGAAAGATAGTGTAAATATAGAGAACGATTGCAAGTATCTACTTGGGGTACATAAAACGGACTCGATATATCATTTGTATACAAGGTTGAGGCTTGAAAAAATAGATAACTACTTACATATTCAAAATGATAGCACACTAATATTTATAGAAGCACCTCATCCTGAATCGCCAAAAAATATTGGCAGCTATCCAATGTTTGAGATAAAATATTCTATTGACAATTAGAACAGCTTTAGAGTTGTTTTCTGTTTTTATCTTTTACCCTTAGATGTATCTTAGGATTCTACATAATGTCTTTAATCTATTGTATTTTAACTTTATATATTTATAGTCGAAAAATAATTACTGAATAAATCACTACTAATAGGTATTGCATTGCGTAAATGTTTTATATCTTTGTGCTATATATAAATTATAAAATATTATAAAAATGAAGCACATAGTTGTACTTGGTGGTGGTTTTGGTGGAGTAGAGGCAGTATATCGTTTGAGGAAAAGTGGGCATAAGGTTACATTAATTTCTAATAGAGAATATGTATTCATTTACCCTATTTCTATATGGATTCCAGTGAATAAATTAGATTTTAAAGACGCAACACTATCGTTAACAGATTTGCAAAAAGTACATGGCTTCGATTTAATAATTGATAATATAACGTCTATTAATTCTGCTGAGGACAAGGTAATTCTCGAAAACCAAACTATTGAATACGACTATTTAATTGTAGCGATGGGCTCAGGAAAAGTTAAGCAGGCTGGTCTTGAGCATACTTTCTCAATTTGCGGCAATCCTCTGCAATCACTTAGTATGAAAGATAGGTTTGATGAGCTTCTTGCGCAAGGGCATGGTAAGATATCCTTTGGTTTTGGAGGAAACCCAAAAGATAAATCTGCTGTTAGAGGAGGTCCAGCCTTTGAGTTACTTTTTAATTTTGTGCATACGCTAAAGCAGAAGAAACTATACGATAAGTTTGAGATAAGTTTCTTTGCACCGATGAAAGAGCCTGGCAAAAAACTTGGTAGCGAGGGTTTTGATTTGCTAAAAGGTCATTTTAAGAAATTGAATGTAGATACTCACATTGGCACAAAAATTAAGGAATTTAGGGAGGATAGGATTGTTTTTGAGGATAATACGGAATTGGAAAGTGACTTGATAATGTTTATTCCTGCTGGGGCAGGTCATCCAGTTCTTAAGGCTTCGGATTTACAACTTTCGGAGGCCGGCTTTATTCTAATTGATGGCCATGGTAGAGTATATGGAGATAAGAACAATGTATATGCCGTGGGTGATATTGCTCGCCTAGAGGGTCCGGATTGGGTAGCAAAACAAGGGCATATTGCCGAGGTTATGGCTCAATATGCTGTTAATAATATACTTAATTGTATAAATGGAAATCCGAAACGATATAGTTACTTAAATCATCTTAGTATAGTATGTGTAATGGATACAGGGAATGCTGCGGTATTTACAAATCGTACTTGGAGCAAGGAATCGTTTATTCCATTACCATTTGTTGGCCATTGGATGAAAAAAGGTTGGGGTTGGTATTGGAAAAAATCCAAAATGAAGAAAATACCTCGCTTGGCTGGCATGTAACTCTTTAGTTATTAATATACAGTGATCAGTCTAGTACTATTCCAATTATAATAGTAATTTTAGATTTAGCACCTACCAACAAAACTATCAATAAAGCTAACGGTAGTTTCAAAGTCTTCAATATAACCCATATGTGCCACATCTTTCAGAATAAGGATTTCGGCATGTTTTGGTATGGAGATTTGATCCATCATCTTTTTAAGAGGTGCACGTGGGTCTTGCTTCCCAATTATAAAACAAATTGGAGCCTCTAATTTGGATAGTAAGCTAAGTTTATCGGTTCTATGACGCATCCCTTCGAGGGATGCTATTACGGATTCTTTACTAATATTCCTTGCTTCTTCTTGAAGCTTTTCAATGTCAGTTTTATATTTTTGCTGATTTTCTTTTGTGAATAAATCAGGAATAAACATAGAAATAAAGTTTTTATGATTATCCTTAACTACTTGAATTGCTCTTCCTCTATTTATTTTCCCCTCAGGGGTATCGGCTAATGCATGAGAATGAAAAATGCCTAAACCATTAATAATTTCAGGATACATATCGGCAAGAGCAAGAGATATATAAGCTCCCATACTATGACCTATTATTACTGCATTATCAATAGAAAGATTATCTAATACAGCTTTTATACTTTCTGCCATAAGCTCCATGGTGTGTATTTCAGCTTGCATATCACTTTCGCCATGGCCAGGTAGGTCTATTGCAATAACGCGGTATTCTTTGGACAAATGTTCAGAAAACCTATTCCAAATACTTTTACTTTCTAAAAATCCATGCAAAAGCACTAGGTTTTTACCCAATCCTTGCGAAGTATAACTAATACGATAATTATTGTGAGTTATAAATCTGGTTTTTGACATAATTCTGTTTTTATTTGAAAGCAAATCTAATTAAAAAAAACTATATGAATATAGCCATAATAGAAAAAATATATTAAAGCTATTTAGAAGCTTCTATTTCCCATTTTTTTGGAGTAAGTCCACTAAGGATTTTGTCTTCGTTGATAATAAATTCTCCTATTTTGTTTGAAGGCAATGTTAGTACATATTTTTTATTAGTACCAACAACTCTTGCAGGGATATAATTTCTACGATACTGAGGGTTTAACTCTTCAATGATTCGCTCATCAATATTAAGCCAAGCGGATAGGTTACTAAAATTCAGTTTTTTAGAAATATATACAGTGTCTATTTCATAATAGTGAATACCCTCAATATTTTTTGCTTGAATATTATGTGCTTCAGGGAATTCCATTAGATAACTAACGGCAATAAACGCTGGAACATAATTCTGAGTTTCACGAGGTAAAAACCTGCGTATTTCCCAATAATTTGTTGTATTTCCTCCAGCTCTACGTATAGCTTTATTTACATTGCCAGGGCCTGCATTATATGCTGCCAACACTAAATTCCAGTCGTGATACCTATCATAGAGGTCGCAAAAGTGCTGACAAGCAGCTTCGGTTGCTTTATACATATTCATTCTATCGTCCACACGAGAACTCCTATGCAGGCCATACATTCTGCCAGTGCCGGGCATAAATTGCCATAAGCCCTGCGCGCCAACTCTAGATTTAGCTGTTGGATTTAATGCCGACTCTACTATCGAGAGATATTTAAGCTCCATAGGTATTTGGTATTTATCGAGCATCTTCTCAAATAATGGAAAATATAACTCTTTACGAACTAGCGAGCGCTCGATAAGACCCTTACGCCTAGTTGCGTAGAAACCTATCAGCCGTCGCACAGACTCATTATACTCAAAACTAAAAGGGCTTTTAGTATCTAAATATTCTATTCTTAATTTATAAATGGAATCTTGGTAAGAAGGGATAGAATCATTGGAGAAAGAATATAAATCTCCCCAAACAAACATACTATCATCATTTGTATAATAGCTGTAGTAAATGCTATCAATAGTGCTTGGATCAGTTTTATTATTAGATATTATTGTAGAATCAACCTTATTATCATTATATGAATAACTTTTTATACCAAAAGCAGAGCTTATGGCAAGAATAAATACCACAATAATTAATAATCTCATAAATACACTATTATTTCTTTTTATCTTCTTTTTCAGAATCTTCAGTAGGATCTTTTACGCCTTGTTTGAATTCACTTATTCCTTTGCCAACGCCACGCATTAATTCAGGAATTTTACGACCACCAAAAAGTAATAATACTAAGACTAAAAGAATAATAATTTCGGTTGGACCTAGACCTCCAAACAATAAAATTGAATTCAACATATTGATAAAATTTTATAATTATACTAAAAGACAAAATTACGCAAAAAAACACTAATTTTGATTTTTATAAACATTAATAAGAAAAGTAAATATTTTTGCATATGTCGAAAGCGCTTATACTTGATATTGAGGAAGAAATAAACTATTCGGTTATAGGAATTACTAGTAATCTGAAAGACTATAGGCTAACTTTTTATATTAATAAGTTACCCAATATTCAGTTTAAGCGTGTGGAGCCGTTTGTATTTCATCACAAAAACATAGCTTTTACGTATAGCCTTTATGTATATGTGGACAATAAAAATTTGCGAAATTATTATTTGATATCTAATAAGGATAGGTCTGTGAAGCTTGTTCCAAAATTTCAGCATTTCGATTATTTGCTTATAATGGATGGTGAGATTGACGAAGATTATATTAATGATTTAACCAAAGAGCTAAAGGCTTCAAATTATATAACTCTTACATCGGTAGTAGATTTTAATGAAATCGAAAAGATAAAAAATCTACGAGCTTCTTTTGATTACCATTTGGATACTATACTCTCTAATTTATAATTTTGTATTTAGTAAAATTACCATATATCATTCGAAAACTTAGCAATAAGTATATTCATTGGAAAGTAGATACCAATGATAAAGTGCTTTATTATACTTTTGATGATGGCCCCATTCCAGAACTTACACCCAAGGTTTTGCAAATATTGAAAAAGTATAATGCTAAAGCAACATTTTTTATGGTGGCAGAAAACATATCAAAACACCATGAAGTATATCAGCAGGTAGTAGACGAGGGTCATGCAATTGGTAATCACAGCTATAATCACATAAAAGGATGGAAAGTTGCTAATAGTGAGTATTATAAAAATATTGAAAAAGCTAGTGCGCTAATAGATTCTAAGCTATTCCGGCCACCTTATGGGCAAATAACACCAAAACAAATTAAGGATTTATCGCAGCATTATCATATCATTCTTTGGTCGGTTTTGAGTGGTGATTTTGACAAAAACACTAGCCCAGAAAAGTGCCTTAATAACATTATTAGAAATTCTGAAAATGGTTCAATTATTGTTATGCACGACAACTTAAAAGCAGAGAAAAATATGCTTTTTGCATTAGAGCAAAGTTTAAAATACTATACAGAGTTAGGGTATAGCTTTAACAGTTTAGAAAATATTTATGAGTAGTAACTATAAAAACAAGGCTGTAGTATTTATAATAATTTTTTTGGAGATATTATCTTCAATGAATTTGTTTTCACAAGCGCATAAGATTTATAATGACAGTATTCAGAAGCATTATAATTTTATTATGGCTGCCAGTAGTGGAGATATTGATGAAATAAATACTGCTATTAAGAAAGGTGTTAATGTAAACCATAGAGATGCCGATGGTGGCACCGCGCTTTTTTATGCTGTAAGTGATGAACATACAGAAGTAGTAAAAATATTATTATACTATGATGCTGACCCAAATTTGGGCTTGTATAATGGCTATACCCCTTTGATGAATGCTGCTAGTTTTAGTTTTGAAATGTCGGAGCTTTTATTGTTAAAACCACAAACGGAAGTTGATAGAATAGATGAAAATAGAAGTGCCGCTATTCATTATGCTGCATACTATGGTCAATATAGCATTGTAGATATGCTGTTGTTTTATGACGCAAATACAAATTTAAAAACAAAAGATAATAGCTCTGTTTTTCTTTTGTCTGTATATAGCGCCGACACTTCGTTAATGAGCTTACTTGTTGATAAGGATAATAATCCTATTGACAAAAATGACGATAATATCTCTCCTTATAGTGTGGCTATACAGTATAATGATAGCATAGTGTTTGATTATTTAGTGGATAATGACCTATCTCTTACTTTTATTACTAATAATGCCAATATACTTATTGAAGAAGCAATAAAACACAAAAACACTTATGCTTTAAACCGTATTCTTAATTTATCAAATACTGATAAATCTGAAGAAAAAACCACAGAGCTTCTTTATGCAGCATATTTGTATAATAATAAAGAGGCAATTACGGTATTAGAGAAAAGAGATTTTTCAAAGCCGTTACTACCTATCCCTTCATCGGCAACAGCTAGTTTTGCTCATTCATTCAATTTCAACGATTATGTTTCTTATTTCGGAATAGGAGTAAAGGATGCAAGGTATAACTTAAGTTTTGATATATTATATGGAACTAGATTTAAGCCCCAAGCATTTCTTGATGAGATTGAAGAAAACACATTTTATCAGCATTGGGAAAGAAGAAATTTACTTGCATTTCAATTGCGAAAATATTTCTCTATATATGAGAATAATTCATTTACAATAAGCCCCTTTATTTCTGCGGATGTTCAGTGGCATTGGTTACGATATAATGGTAGATCAAAGAAAATAAATGGAATAGCTTATATAGTTCCAGAAATGGGTATTTCTATAGGTAGCCATTTCTTTGATATAGATATTTCGTATCAATATGCTAATTACCATATATACGATGTATCATCTCATAAGTTTAAAATTGGGATTAAGGGTATATTGCCGTTTTACTCTAAACCACATAAATATCACCCATCATGGATATAACAAAGAAACGTTTTGTGATAATAATAGTATTAAGCATATTGCTCGTTAATTATTCATGTGAGCAAAGTGTGAGCGATGAAGATTGCGCAACTTACAATTATTACGATTGCAATACTTTGGAACCTTTTGAGGCTGATTTAAAACTCCAATTTAGCATTACACAAAACAATAATAAAATTCCTTTTGAAATTATTGAAGGAAAAATAGAAGATGGCAAAACAATAATCTACGATACGGCAACCACTTCAACAATTACGTTTATAATGCCCCTACCACAGTATTATACGGTGAAGGCAACGTATAAAAATGGTTCTAAAACAATATATGCAATCGACGGATTGGAAATGAAAGCTAGAAGTATACGCAAGTGTGATTCTATGTGCTGGACCATCCCCACATTTATGTTAGATTTGAGATTGCAATAAGTATTTTACGCATATTTTGTGTAAGAAATGCTTTAAATTTTGATCTAATATCTAATTTAGCATCAAAATACACGATAATTGTATTCCGTATAGTATTGATTATAATATAGTTGACAGGTATTATTAATTATGTCAAAATATTTCAAAAAACACTTTCATATTATCCAAATTGCTGTATATTTGCAATCCCTTAGGGGCGATTAGCTCTCCCGATAACTATCGGGATGGTTCAGAGCTCTAATAATAAAGAGGGCGATTAGCTCAGTTGGTTCAGAGCATCTCGTTTACACCGAGAGGGTCGGGGGTTCGAATCCCTCATCGCCCACAATGATTATTAACAGCATCTGCATAGCAGATGCTTTTTTTATACCCAATATTTTCTTTCAAGCTTGCTTGAAAAAGAAAATATTGGGTATAAAAAAATAGCTTTTGTCCTTCACAAAAGCATATTTTAATAATTATTGATGTGCCTCCCCCACAGGATGGCCGCCGTTTTCAGGCGGCAATCCCTCATATAAATATTTAATAATAATATCTTGCTTGAAAAAGAAAATATTGGGTATAAAAAAACAGCTTTTGTAATACCAATTTGGAATCAGGAGTGTCGAAATAAATTTGAAATATTTTTCTATTTTTCAATCTTCAAATTTCAAGTATAGCCACAGCTATAGTTTAAATTTTAAGTGAAGATAAATTGGAAAAGATGATAAATTTATCGACAGTTTTGGTTTTAATTTGGTATAGTTCACAAAAGCATATTTTAATAATTATTGATGTGCCTCCCCCACAGGATGGCCGCCGTTTTCAGGCGGCAATCCCGTCGATAGAGTATTTAAGTATTGAAGGTGATGGGTGAAGTAATTTCTCAAAACTCTAT
>JAGLDA010000061.1 GCA_023145955.1 Bacteroidales bacterium | reverse complement strand
TTCGGGATTTCGTGCTATTATTTATAATAACGTAAGCCCAACGGGCTGATATTATTATAAATAGAGATAACTGTTGATTATAGAACCCTGAATGGGTGGTATTATCAATATGTAAATTTTTATCACTCTAAATCCTGTAGTGCCCTATAATTCTATTATTGTAGATACTAGTTCATTATTTCTAAAAGAGATCATTCTAATACTACCTTTAAGCATATATCCTGTTTGTGGCATAAAGAAATACTTGCCTATGTCTCCTCCAAAACGTTGATCGCGAATAAGATGCTTTGACTCAAGCTGTCCTTCTGTTGTTATTGTTTCAATTATATTTCCTCGCCAATAGATTACTGGTGGAGTTATAACATTTCGTTTAACACCATCATGCCTTGCCCACGAATCCTTATAAAAAACAGCTATCTTATTTGATGGTAATACTGTTGCCCACATTCTATATGATTTTGCATTATCGTTGGTAGAGGTTTGAGCATCACGTGCAATTTTATATATCCAATCAAAGGTATTATTAGAGCTATATTTTACTACAAAGGCATCCTTATTTGTATAAATTTTATTATAGGTAGGAGCGGTTCCACTACCTACAGTTTCATTTTTTTCAAGCACACTTTCAAGCAGTAAATAATGATTGCCTAAGGCATCATTTAGAATCTGATTTGTTATAAAAGAACCACTATATGTTTGAGCATTATAATTTGACACTAGTTCTCCATTTGCTTTTAATGAAGAGATAAATGTACCATCGGGATCCTTTACATTAAAACCTGATTTTTTATAATCATAATATAGTCCACCAAAAACAAGATTTCCTTCAGAGTTTATCATTGATTTATATGTAGATATAACACCAATATTTCCAATAATATGAGCCGATTCCTTTACCAATTCCAATTCGGGGCTATATACAAATACCATTTCCAAATCAGGGATTTTCTTCTTAGCATATACTTTTTTCAATATAAACACATTACCCTCATTATTTATAAACGCATGATTCACCTTGTTTTTTCTAGAAATGTATGGTAGCTCAATCTCTTTGCTATTAATAATATTTAAATCTGAATCAAAAACTGCAAATGCAATCTTTTCATTCTGTTTTTTTACATGAGGCAAATTACTAAATACTAATATTTTTTTAGTATCGGGACTTGTAACCACATTAAAGCTTCCTGAGTTAAACATACTTAATCCTTGAATAAAAGTAAGAAACTTCTCCTCCCCTTTATTCCCCTCATCATCAAGAGTGTATGCATACAAATTAGTTTTCTTAGTTTTTGTATCATAACCCATTTTAAACAACACAATCTTGCCTGCTATAGGAAACACACCTTCAAAATAATTAGGTTCAGCACCATTCATTGTTTCATCAATCATAAATGAATTTAAAGGCTTCCCGTTTTCATCATAGGAATCCAATTGCAAATCTACCCTTAATGGAGCCTTTGAATTATAAGATTCATAAAGAATATAATGCTTTCCGTTATTATCGAAACTGGAAATCATTGGAGCTGTACTTTTTAGTTTGAATCGTGGCTCTACAAAAGAGATTGTTTGAGCTATAGAAGCTATACTTAACAAAAGAATAATTACTATTACAAATACTGATTTTATATTATACATAGCCTCTTATTTATTGATTATTAACTATATACCACTCATTATACTCTTCTATAGTATTATAGATATCTACCAATCCATATCCTTTTTCCTTATTCAACACTTTTGCTGACAATTCTTTATTATCGGCAATAAATGCAGCCATTTTCTTTGCATATTTAAATACAAATTTTTCGCTAGTAAAAGGCTTAGGATACTTTTTGTCATTCCATTTATAGTAAACTACAGTGTGCTCCCTCTCTTTATTATAAGGGATTGAACCCTCCTCATAAAAATTAAATAAGGTTATCTTTCCGTCAATAAATACTCGTAAAAAACGTAAAGGCTTTGACATAAGACCTCCACTATAATTTATAGTTTTGTATAATACATCACCTATTAAGTATGCTTTCAATTCTTTAGGCTTGTATTTCTTAACAGGTTTTTTATCAGTTTCATTATTATAAAACTCACATTTGTTTTGGTTAGTGTCATAATCTCTAAAAATGATATAACCATATAAGGTATCATCATTATTTTGAACTATATACCCAGGATATTTATATCCTCTTATAAGTTCATCAGCTACACTAGTTTTTGTAAATGCAAACATCGAAAATGCAAATAGAATAAGGATGATTTTTTTCTCAATTTTCATGATTAAATATTTATAATTATTAAAAAACAATACATTTTGAGCCTATGATAAGAATGATAGTTATTAAGAATAAATCACAGACGCAATTAACGAAGCTAAAGTAATCTTTTTTTGTATCTTAGCCCGACTATAAATCAACAAAGCTAAAATGGCAATACGTTTACTATTCACCTTTATATTTACATTCATTTTATTACCTAGCTTTACGCAACATAATGCTAAAAATTTAGGTGCTAGATCATCAGCAATGGCTGGCAGTGGTGTGGCTAATTGTGGGTTCTGGGGAGCAATAAATAACCAAGCTACCTTGGGTTATAATAAGCAATGGGGAGCAGGTTTTTATTACGAAAATAGCTTTTTAGTTAAGGAGCTAAGCCTTAACACAATCTCTGTTGTAATGCCTACTAATAAAGGGTCTTTTGCATTAAACATTGTACATTTTGGATATTCACAATATAGCGAAAGCAAGGTTGGTATAGCATATGGCATGGCTCTTTCTGAGCGGTTTGCTGTTGGTGTGCAAATGGATTATTTGAGAACGGATATAGGTAATGAATATGGTTCAAAAGATATTTTTTCTTTTGAAGTAGGAATAATTGCTAAACTAACTGAAACAGTTACACTTGGAGCACATGTTTTCAATCCTATTCAAGCTAAGCTAAATGACTATAATAACGAAAGAATACCTGCTCTTATAAAGCTAGGCGTAGAGTGGGAATTGGCGGATAATTTTATAGCTATTGGAGAGATTCAAAGCGATATTGATAGTGATATTGCAATTATTGCTGGCTTAGAATATCGAATTAAAGAAATTCTATACACTCGCATTGGTGTTGGTAGTGGTCCAAATATATTTAGCTTTGGTGTTGGCCTTAATTTCAAAAATATTAGACTAGATTTTAGCTCATCTATGAATCAAACATTGGGATATTCTCCACAAATTTCACTTTTCTATAGAACCAATAAATAAACTGAAGTTGAGATATTTATACAAAATATTGATTATTTATTTTGCGTTTGTTATAGCGTCTGTTTCGGCATTTGCTCAAGAAGAAGTTATTGCCAAAGAGATTATAGACCAACGAATAGAAGAACTGTCTGCTAAAACAGATATGGAATTTGATTTTTCGGAACTCTATGACCATTTTCTATATCTATATGAAAACCCTATAAATATAAATATTGCTACAGAAGAACAATTACGCTCTCTCCTATTTCTTAATGAAAATCAGATTATTGTATTGATTGATGCTAGAGAAAAACTAGGAGGTTTTCAAACAATATATGAGCTTAAATATTTAGATGGTTTTTATACTAATATAATATTGGATATACAACCATTTATCACCTTTAGTATTGTTGAGAAAAAACAAAAGCTAAGTATTGACAATATGCTAAAATATGGCAAAAACCAAGTAATTACAAGATATGGGCGAGTGCTTGAGCAGCAAGTTGGATATACTTCAATTAGTGACAAAGAGCTCAATGAATATCCAAACAGGAGATATTTAGGCAGTAAAGATAAGCTTTATATGCGCTATAGATATAAATATAGAGATATTATTAGTTTTGGTATTTTAGGCGATAAAGATGCTGGTGAGGAGTTTTTTAAAGGAAGCAATAAGCAAGGTTTCGATTTCTATTCAGCTCACTTTTTTATTAAAGATATAGGCAAACTAAAAGCGCTAGCATTAGGTGATTACCACCTGGAGTTTGGACAGGGATTAACACTTTGGTCGGGCTTAGCATTTGGAAAATCAGCAACATCCATTAACTTACAACGGCAAGCTCGAGGACTTAGAGCAAACACCTCCGCTAACGAGGTATTATTTTTTAGAGGAGCTGCTGCTACCATCGCTATTAACAAAGATATTGATCTAACTGCATTTTACTCCAATAAGGGACTTGACGCAGGACTAAATATTAAAGATACTAGTAATACAGATGAATTGGTATTTGCTACTATACAAGAAAGTGGAATGCATCGTACTCCCGATGAGGTAGCGAAAAAACATGCCATAAATGAACAAATTATTGGAGCAAATATACACTATAAAAAAAGTGGTTTTAGAGTAGGTATAACAAGTTTTGCTACAATATTTAATAAAGAACTTCTAAAAGAAACTAAGCCATATCAGTATTATGATTTTCAAGGTAAGCAAAACCTTAATACTGGAATTGATGCATCCTATGCCACAAAATATTTTAGTATTTTTGGTGAAGCTGCTATTAGTAAAAACAAAGGTAAAGCATTAATAATTGGTTCTCTTTTTAATCTTAATCCACGCCTAAGCTTCACTATTTTATACCGAAACTACCAAAAAGAATATCAAAATTTCTATGCTATAGCCATAGCCGAAGGAGGACGAGCCCAAAATGAAGAAGGATTATATTTAGGCACTCAGATACATATTGGCACAAAGAGTAATTTTGTTTTATACTATGATATTTTCAAATTTCCGTGGCTGAAATATAGAATTAATACTCCTTCGTATGGTAACGAGTTTTCTGCTCAATATATGCGCATGGTTAATAGGAAGCTAAACTTCTATTTAAGATACAAACTAGAGGAAAAAATGCTAAATAGCTCTGATGATGTAAATATATTCCAAAATGTGAATACCGTTACTAAAAGCAATTTTAGATTTAATATATCTTATAAACCAAATAGTAGTATAAAGCTTAGCAGTAGACTTGCATTTTCTACTTATAATAACGAAATACTGAACAAAAGTAATGGATACTTAATATACCAAGATATACAGTACTCTTTCAAGAAGTTACCATTGAAATTTTCGTTTAGATACGCCGTATTCAATACCGATGATTATGATACTCGAATTTATGCCTACGAGCATAATGTACTATATAAATTTAGCGTTCCAGCTTATATGTACCAAGGGCAGCGATATTATGTTTTAATGAAATACACGATGAATAAAAATTTAAGTTTCTGGCTTCATTATTCACAAACATTCTATACACAAAGAAAAACTATTAGTAGTGGCCTAGAGCAAATTAATGGCAACACTCGTAGCGAAATCACTGCACAACTTATGTGGAAATTTTAATTATTAATTATTAATTTTCAGCCTTCGGTACAGCCTTTGATACAATTAATTTTGCCAAATATTTCATAAATAATTATAGTTTCTATTTTTGCAAAATTAATCACTCAATCCGACAATTTAGCAATTCTTAATTTCTAATTCTTAATTTCAATTCTTAATTTCTAATTCTTAATTTCTAATTCTTAATTTCTAATTCTTAATTTCAATTCTTAATTTCTAATTCTTAATTTCTAATTCTTAATTATTCGCTTTTCACCTTTCACCCTTCACTTTTTTTCCAAATCAGTTTTTTTCCAAATCCCAATCTATTGTCTGTTAATTTATAAAAATTCACCTTTAACTCCCACATAGTTTCTAGTTTAAGAATAGCATATGGATATGATTTTAAATATTTCAACTTTGCTTTCTTATCAGCAGAACCAGTTAACGCCTCTACTTCACCTGTAATTTGTAGGCCCTGAATTTTACCAACAGCTTTGGTCTCAAGCACTATATTAGCTGCTACTTTACTGTTTTGCAGCATCTCTATACCGTGGCGAGTTTTAGGGTCACTAGTAAACAGGAAACTTATATTTTCTTTATCATATACAAAGAAGCAGTTTGCTGTATAAGGCTGATTGTTATCGGATGTAGTTATTGTTAGCACATGATGTTCGCCAATGAAATCTGTTATCTTTTTATCCATTTTTTCTAATTAAATTGCATTTTTATTTGTATTGCTTTCATCTCCTTGCGCAATTCTTGAATACTTGCAGCTATTTGGTCTATTGGCTGATTAGCCTGAGGCATTTCCCCACTAATAAAGTTTACAAAACTCCATATCTCTCTTACCTTACTAATTTCAATTTCGTATGGCTCATAAATAGTATTTAATGAAATTAGCTTAAGAACTCCCTTATCGGCTATATGGTTTTCTACAATCTTAAATACAATACCATCATCAATAGTAAGTACAATATATGGTTTACCATTTTTTATATATTGCCAGTTTTGTATATACTCGGCAGTAATATATGCACCATCAGGAATAGGAAGCATGGAATCTCCACTAATCTGAAAACTACGATATTTCTTCTCCTTACTCAAAAAAGGAAGCCTAAAAGTAGGCAGCACTTTAATATATTCAGGGTCAGCAAAACCGCTGCTATATCCTGCTGTTGCTTTTTCTGGAACTA
The DNA here is from genome assembly GCA_023145955.1 of Bacteroidales bacterium. Lineage (GTDB taxonomy): Bacteria > Bacteroidota > Bacteroidia > Bacteroidales > UBA1556 > UBA6267. The sequence continues at coordinate 7,248 of JAGLDA010000061.1, read as the reverse complement.
ACTCAATGTTTTCTTCGTTATCATCCCCTACTGTTGATGCCAATATTCTCAGATTACTACCCTTAAAAAACACATCATAACCTCGCTCAAGCTGCGAAATTTGACTCTCAGGCAATTTCGATAGGTCCACTTTTATTAGTGTATCAATAGCCACATTAAAAAATGTAGAAAACGACACAAGAACTTCCACCGACGGTTTTGACACCTCATTTTCGTAACCACTAAGAGTTGAACGATACATATCCAAAGCATTAGCAACTTCGTCTTGAGTACGCTTTTTACGCTTGCGTAATAGCTTTATATTAGTACTAAAATTGTTCATAATCTTTGGCTATATTTTTATTTCAAAACGCAAAGGTATGATTAAAGATTGTATATCCGACATTTATTTGATTGAATTTTCATCAAATTTACGCTAAACTTACAGTCTTTATTTTTACATTTGCACAATCACAAATTAAAATACTAAAAATGGATCCTAAAGTTATATTCGGACTATCGATGTTAGCGATACTAATTATTGCTAAAATACTAAGCTCTAAGAAAAAAATCAAAAAAAATATTTCCCTAAAAGACTTCCTTTTTAACAAAAACAAAGCTCCTTTTTACGATGGAGTATTCGGCTTTGCCTCGGTATTTATTATTACTCCATTCATTGATAATATTACTTCTGAAATGGGAGTGTTATTTTACACTTCAATATCCATAGCACTTATTATAATGTATGTTTCAAGCAAAATATCACGCTTTATTATCCAAAAGAACTTCTACAATAGACTTCCCATGTTTTATTAATACGTTGAAGGAGTTTATAAGGTTAGAGGGAGGGTTTATTAAAAGTTCAAGGTTTGAGACAGCTGCCTTTGCACTTTATTTTTATTATTGAATTTTAAAGTATTGCAAACATTATAAAGTCCTATAAAAATTCAATAATACTAATCCGGATTGAAATCTCAACATAATAATGATTGTTTTTTTAGTCAAATAAACATTATATATTTGCTCTTTAATTTAAATTACTTATAAATATGAATTTAGGTGTACTTATAGCAGTTGTTTTACTAATAGTAATTATTATCTTAGAAATTAAGGGTGCAAGAAAATCTGAACCAAAAGAGCATAAAATAAAGGATTACCTATCATTTTCCAACAATACATTTTATGATCTACTATTTTCCTTTGCTTTTATTAAAATCACAGAGCCTCTTTATGAAAGTATTAGAGAATCTGGCACATTTATTTATGCAATTTCAATAATGATTGGCATAGCAATTATCTATTTCGGAGCAAAAACTTCAAGGTATTATATTTATAAAACTTTTAATGGCTAATTCTTAATTTCTATCCCGATGTCTATCGGGGCTTAATTACCAATTCTTAATTCTTACATTCCCAATCATTCACCCTTCATCATCCTGAGCACAGCCGAAGGACTCCCTTCTCCTTTTATTCTCTTCAAAATGTTAACAAAACGTTTATAAATACTAAGCTTATGCAGAGTACAAATACTTATCTTTGAAGCTTACATAAGATTGAGATAAAGCAAATGTCAAAACATATATATATATTTGGAATTATCAGTATTTTACTATTTATTTCCACACAAACATACTCACAATCAGCTAGTTTAAATAATCACATAGACGCTACTGACACCACTACAAATAATATAAATTACGATAGTTTAAAGCCATATAAAGCATTAAATCAAATGCAATGGGTCGATTCTGTTTTCAACTCATTATCCGAAGATGAACGCATTGCTCAGATGATAATGATTCGTGCTCATTCCAATAAAACAAAAGCCTATCATGAAAAGATAGCTAATGTAATAAGAAATCAGAAAGTTGGTGGCTTATGTTTTTTTCAAGGCGGCCCTGGGCGACAAATAAACTTGATAAACTACTACCAAAGCATAAGTAAAGCACCATTATTAATAGCCATTGATGGCGAATGGGGCGTTAGCATGCGTTTAGATTCTGCCATAAGGTTTCCACGACAGATGACACTTGGTGCTATACAAAATGACAGCCTAATATATCAAATGGGGCAAGCGGTAGCCAAGCAATGCAAGGCGGTAGGTGTTGATATGAATTTTGCGCCAGTGGTTGATGTAAATAATAATCCTAAAAATCCTGTTATAAATAGTCGTTCGTTTGGCGAAAATCCAAATCAAGTAGCTAAAAAAGCCACTATGTATATGAAAGGGATGCAAAGTGAACATCTATTAACTTGCGCAAAACACTTTCCTGGTCATGGTGATACAGATAGCGATTCTCATAAAACACTTCCTACCGTTCATGCCAACAGAAGCAGTTTAGATTCCATACATCTTGCTCCGTTCAAAATGTTGTTTGATGAAGGAGCTACTTCGGTAATGGTAGCACATTTATATATTCCTGCACTAGATTCCACAAAAAATCTTGCCACTACCCTTTCTCCTCTTGTGGTGGATAGCTTGCTGAAAAAGAAAATGAAGTTCAAAGGTCTTGCTATTACCGATGCGCTGGAAATGAAAGGTGTTTCAAATTATTTTAAGCCTGGCGAGTTAGAAATAAAAGCCTTACAAGCTGGTAATGATATTCTCCTTATGCCGAATGATGCTCAAATAAGCATTGACTCAATAAAAGTTGCTATGCATGATGGGAGATTAGATTCTACAGATATTTACTCTAGAATAAAGCTTATTCTTAACTTTAAATATACTGCTGGGCTTGCTAATAAAAAGAATCTTAATAAGGACACTGCAATAGAAACTCTAAACGCTTTAGAAACTGAAGCATTGGTAAAAAACCTTTATAGAAGCTCTATTACTCTAATTAAGAATGATAGCAATATTCTTCCATTAACCACAAATTTAAATAAAAGCCTAGCAATTATTTCCATTGGCGAGCCCAGTAGAAATGCATATACAAAAACTATCCTAAAATACCGTTCTGCAAAACTATTCTCCATAAAAAGTAATGCTTCAGATATTGAAACAAAATCTCTAGCAAACAAATTGAAGGGTTTTGATTATGTGATAATGGGAGTTTTTAAAACCAGCAATTCTCCTCAAAGACATTACGGCATATACCCTTCTACATATAAGTTGGCCGAATTAGTATCTACTAATACACAACTAATAATAGATATGCATGCAAATCCTTATGCAGCAAACAAATTTATTGATTCTGCAAATGCTAAGGCAATTCTTATCAGCTATCAAGATAATAATTTAGCTATGGAAGCCGCAGCAGAAGCCATTTTTGGAGGATATCTAATTAATGGAAGATTACCTGTTAGCATTGACAGTAATTACCAACAAGGATTTGGACTAGAAACAAAAAAAAAAAGACTGAGCTTCGGTAATCCCGAAGAGATTGGAATAAAAAGCTCGCAACTATACAAAATAGATAGCTTAATAAATAATGGCATCGAAGCTAAAGCTTACCCTGGTTGTCAGGTATTAATTGCTAAAGATGGTTTTGTTTTTTATGAAAAGAATTTTGGCAGCCAAACTTATAAGAATACTGTTGCAATAAGCGATAGCAGCATTTATGATTTGGCAAGTATAACCAAGGTTATGGCCACAACAATTTCCATAATGCAACTTAGCAAGGCTAATAAAATTGATGTTGACCAAACTTTAGGTTACTACCTCTCCGAACTAGATAGTACAAATAAGAAAGATATTCTTATTCGTGATATTATGGCTCACCAAGCACAACTTACACCGTGGATACCATTTTATTTACATGCACTAGATAATGGGAAATTAAATAAAAACTTATTTCGCGAAAAAGCTGAGGAAGGTTATACAACTAAGGTATGTGACAATATATATATCCTTGATTCTTATAGCGATAGTATTATGCTAGAAATTGATGAATCCAAGTTAAGGCGTAAGAGAAAATATAAATATTCTGACTTAGGAATGTATTATTTACGAAGGATAATAGAGCAACAAAGCGGTATGGATGTGGAACAATACATAAAGCATAATATATATGAGCCACTAGGTTTGCAAACTATAGGATATCTACCTTTAGAAAGATTTCCTATGGAACAAATTGTACCTACAGAAGAGGATATATATTTTAGACATAAAAAAATACAAGGCTATGTTCATGATCAAGCTGCGGCAATGATGGGTGGCGTTGAAGGTCATGCCGGACTTTTCTCCAATAGTCTTGATTTGGCTATTCTTTCGCAAATGCTTGTTCAGCACGGAACCTATGGAGATGACAGCATAGTGGATAAGAATATTCTTGATGATTTTACAAACCAACAGTTTCCATTAAATAGCAACAGAAGAGGTTGTGGATTTGATAAGCCACTTCCAAATCATGAACAAGGCGGACCAACTTGTAATTTAGTATCTTCGCAGAGTTTTGGACATAGTGGTTTTACTGGTACTTATTTTTGGGTAGATCCTGAGCATAAGATAGTTTATATATTCTTATCAAATAGAACTTATCCTAGTTCCGAAAACATTAAACTTATAAGAATGAATATAAGAACAAATATTCAGGAAGAAATTTATAAGCTTTTTCTAAGTAAAGAAAAAATTGAAGAAGCACAAAAGTAAAGATTATGACATATTCAAGAGATGAAGAGAAAATAAGGAAATTGAAAGAAGCTTTTAAACAAAAATCGTGGCAGGAAACTAAAGCAAACGACTCATGGTCGGTTTTTAAAACGATGTCGGAGCTAGTGGAAGGCTATGAAACCTTAGGCAAAATTGGCCCTTGTGTTTCTATCTTTGGGTCTGCGCGAACAAAACCTGACAGCAAGTACTACCTAATGGCTGAGGAAATTGGTCATAAAGTTACCAAACTAGGTTTTGGTGTAATCACTGGTGGTGGACCAGGAATTATGGAAGCAGGAAATAAAGGTGCGCATTATAGCGGTGGAATTTCTGTGGGATTAAATATCGATCTTCCTTTCGAACAACACGAAAACCCCTTTATTGATAGAGATAAGTTCCTTAATTTTGATCATTTCTATATTCGTAAAGTGATGTTTATGAAGTATTCTCAGGGGTATATAGTTATGCCTGGTGGTTTTGGCACTCTTGATGAATTGTTTGAGGCAATTACTCTTATTCAAACTCATAAAATGATTCAATTTCCAATAATAATGGTTGGAAAAGAATATTGGGGTGGATTGATAGATTGGATTAAAAACACCATGCTTGAAGAAGGCACAATTTCAGCAAAAGACCTCGATTTGTTTAGGCTCGTAGATACTGCTGATGAGGCTGTTACTGAAATTCAAAATTATTATAAGAAATTTAACCTTAAACCAAATTTCTAATGCTTAAAAATATTTGCAATATAGAATTGGAATTAGTTGATATTGAAGGTGATGGCTTTCATCTAATGGTGGCTGCTAAGATTGGACGTAAGAAAGTAAGATTACTTGTTGATACTGGTGCTAGTAAAAGTGTTTTTGATAAAAATAGAATTGCCAATATACTTGGCAAAGAAGACTTTGAAAGTATGGAACAGCTAAGCACTGGGCTGGGAACAAATACTATGCAAAGTCAAATGACAGAAATAAAAACTTTCTCCATAGGAAAAGTGAAAATCAAGAATTCGCAAATTGTAATTATGGACTTATCTCATGTAAACGAATCTTACGATATGATTGGAGACAAAGGTATTGATGGGGTATTGGGAAGTGATTTTTTGGAATATCATAATGCGGTAATTTATTATAAAGGCCCAAAACTTAAATTGTATTACTAGCTTGAATTAAGTCCAGATACCCATCATCATGAGTATTTATCAGACTCGATAGCAATCGGGTGAGTGATTTTTTAGAATAATAATAAACATCAAAATAGAATATAAAATGGAATTAAATAATTTATCAGCAATATCCCCAATTGATGGGCGTTACGGAAGCAAAACAGAAAATTTGAGAGAGTATTTTTCTGAATCAGCATTAATCAAATACCGTATTTTGGTAGAAGTGGAGTATTTTATTGCTTTATGCGAAATACCATTACCACAATTATCTAATTTCGACAAAAAGCATTACGAAGCTTTGCGCAATCTATATAAGAATTTTAAAATGGAAGATGCACAGCGTGTTAAAGATATCGAGAGTGTTACCAACCACGATGTGAAAGCCATAGAATATCTTATTAAAGAAGAATTTGATAAATTAGGACTTCAAGAATTTAAAGAATTTATCCATTTTGGACTTACTTCTCAGGATATAAATAATACTGCATTTCCTAAAATGATTAAGGATGCATATATTAATGAAATTAGGCCAGAAATTGAGTCTGTTATAAATAAACTTACTGAGCTTGCAACAGAATGGAAAGGTATACCTATGCTCGCTCGTACTCACGGGCAGCCAGCCTCTCCTACTATGCTAGGCAAGGAAATATACGTTTTTGTAGAAAGGTTGAATAATCAGCTAGTCACATTAAACGAAATTCCATTTGGAGCTAAATTTGGTGGTGCTACTGGCAATTTTAATGCTCATCATGTTGCATTCCCTCAGCAGAATTGGATTGATTTTGGAAATAACTTCGCAAATAATATTCTAGGTCTACATCGATATCAAGTAACTACACAAATTGAGCATTATGATTATTTTGCTGCTTTCTGCGACAATCTAAAACGCATTAATACTATCATCATCGACCTTAATAGAGATATGTGGACTTATATTTCTATGGGATATTTCTCTCAAAAAATTAAAAAAGGTGAAGTAGGCTCATCAGCGATGCCTCATAAAGTAAACCCTATTGATTTCGAGAATTCTGAAGGAAATATGGGCATTTCAAATGCAATATTTGATCATCTATCTATGAAATTACCTATAAGTCGTATGCAGCGCGATCTAACTGACTCTACTGTAAGCAGAAACATGGGAGTTCCTTTTGCGCATATGACCATAGGAATGCAGAGCCTGCTCAAAGGACTTAATAAAGTAATAGTACGCCCTGATGTATTTGATAAAGACTTGGAAGATAACTGGGCCGTTGCTGCGGAGGCTATACAAACTATTCTTCGTCGTGAGGCATATCCAAATCCCTACGAAGCACTTAAAGCACTTACCCGTACTAATGAGAAAATTACTGGTAAATCAATAGCTGCTTTCATTGACGAATTAGATGTAAACGAAGATATTAAAAAGGAACTTAGAGCTATTACACCACAAAATTATGTGGGAATGGAGATGTTTTAAATTATGATACCAAATTGGTATGATTACCTTTATTGATAATATATATAATAACGTTAA
>JAGLDA010000060.1 GCA_023145955.1 Bacteroidales bacterium | reverse complement strand
ACTGAGGACTGATAAATGAAGGTTGAATAAAGTATAATAAATAATTAAGAAATAGGCTTGAAGGGAATAGAAGAGTTAAATATAAAAACACAAGGCTTACTTGCCGAGGGTAAGATGCTTCCTGTAATGGAGGCATTTTATACTATTCAGGGCGAAGGGTTTAATGCAGGTATGCCATCGTATTTTGTACGTATTGGTGGTTGTGATGTTGGTTGTAGCTGGTGCGATGTAAAAGAATCGTGGAATGCTTTACTTCATCCTCCTGTGGAAATGGATGCAGTAATAGCCCAAGTGCTAAACTGTAATGCTAAAGCTGTAGTAGTAACTGGTGGCGAGCCTTCTAACTATAATTTGAAATATTTTACTGATAAAGTGCGTGGTGGAGGTTTCAGAACTTATATAGAAACTTCAGGCGTAGCGCATCTTACTGGCGATTGGGATTGGATTTGCCTTTCTCCAAAAAAATCTAAGAAACCATTGGAGGAGATTTTTCCTAAAGCGTCAGAATTAAAGGTTATAATTCAGAATGCTGAGGACTTTGTATGGGCTGAGGAAAATGCTGCCAAGGTTAGTGACGATTGTATGTTATATCTTCAGCCAGAATGGAGCCAATCCGAAAAAATGATGCAACAAATTGTTGATTATGCTTTAGAAAATCCTAAATGGAAGGTTTCTATTCAGAGCCATAAATATATGCATATTCCTTAAAAAAAAAGGATGTTACTACTGGATTTGTTCTCAATATTCTGGACAAGTTGTGGGTTCAATAAATTTATTAAAGTAGTTTTATAATGTAATCAGTATTCAGTGGATCAGTAATCTGTAACATTAATAATGACGGCTAATTACAGAATACTGATTACCGATTATCGGATACTATAAAATTTTGATTTAAATATATTAACTGTATTATTATTTATAAAACCCTAGCGAAACTCTGTTGATTTAAAATGATTAAAGCTCCAAAGACAATTATAATTTGTGGCACAGGCAGAAATGTTGGTAAAACTTTATATGCTCAAAAAGTGATTAAAGAATATACCACAGAATTTCCAATAGCCATAAAGATATCTTCTCATTTTCATTCTCACGATTATGAAATGAAGGCTATAGAATTGAATAGTAATTATAAAATTTGGCAAGAGCTAAATGCCGATAAAACGAAAGATAGCTCCAGAATGCTTGCCAGTGGTGCTAAAGCAGTTTATTACATTGAAGCAAAAGATGAATTTATTCCTGCTGTTATAAATAAACTTACAGAGTTAGTGAACTTTAATGATAGAATAATAATTGAGTCGGCAGCTATTCGTAACTATATAGAACCATCGGAATTTGTATTAGTTTTTTCTGATGAATATCCTTTTGTAAAAGACTCAATGAAAAATATGGAAAGGTTTATAACTTCTAGAATTTCAATTGATAGAAAATAAATTATTCTTGGGATAATATAAATCCTGTATTTAGTAAGTGTCACATATTCCTCAACGTATAATCAGTATTTTTTTTGTTATTATTTACTGTAATGTAAAACAATATTTATATCTTTACGTTTTAAAAAAAAAGAATAATTTTGAGAATAATGAAAAAAAATAAATTAATATTATTAATAGTTATAATAGGTGCATTGGGGATTTCCTATTTTATTTTTCAGCCCACCGAAGATTCAAATTATATTTCAGTTAAAGTAGAGCAAGGTGAGTTTCTTATAAATATAAGTGCTAGCGGTGATTTGTTTGCTCAAAATTCCACTAGAATTATGGGACCTCAAGGTTTACGCTCTGTGGGTATTACTGAGGAACTTAAATTAAATACCATAATAGACGAAGGTACACTTGTTGATTCTGGTGATTTTATTGCCAAAATAGATCCGACTCCTGTTCTTAATAAACTAAAAGAGATTGATGCCAATTTGGAGAAATTTACAGCCTCCATAAATAGGTCAAAATTGGATTCGGCACTTACCCTCCGTTCTGCGCGAGATGAACTGTCTAATCAACGATATGCTATTGAGGAACTGGAGCTTGAGTATGATAATTCAAAATACGAAACTCCTGTTACTATTAAAAAATTGGAGATTAGCATTACTAAAGCTAAAAGAAAATATGAGCAGATGGTTAATAATTATAAACTAAAGAAGCAAAAGGAAGAGAATATAGTTCGTACTGCTGTTATTGATTATAGTAAAGTTAGAGTAAAAAAAGATCGCTTAAATGATGTTCTTAAAAAATTTACAATATTGGCACCTCAAGCTGGTATGCTTATTTATGAAAAGAGCTGGCGAGGTAAAATAAAGACAGGTTCTACTATTAGTTGGTGGAACCCTGTGGTGGCTAAATTGCCAGATTTAAGCAAAATGAATATTAAAACTTATATTAATGAACTGGATATAAGTGTAGTAAAAGTAGGACAAGAAGTTATTATAACTGTGGATGCTTTTCCTAATAAAGAGCTTAAAGGTATAATTACTCATGTAGCAAATATTGGAGAGGAGCTTAAAGCTTCTAGTGCACATGTTTTTGAAGTTATTGTGGAGGTTATAGGAGAGGATGATGATTTGCGACCTGCCATGACTACCAAAAATAAAATTTTAATTGAAAGAATTGATTCAGTAATATTTATTCCTATAGAATGTGTAAATACTATTGATAGTACAACTTTTGTGTATTCTGGAAATAAAAGAATAGAGGTGCAAGCAGGGAAATCAAATCAAGACTATATTATTATAGAATCTGGACTAGAAAAAGGACAGAATGTATATATGGAAATTCCTGAAGGAGCAAATGAATGGAGCTTGAAAAAACTATAATAATGGGAGTTAAGCACAAAGATATAGAAAGGATTAAAACTACATTGCGTATTGCATTAGAAGCAGTAGTGGTGAATAAGGTTAGAACATTTCTTACAGCTTTGGGAATTATTTTTGGTGTTGCGGCAGTTATTTCGATGTTAGCAATTGGCAATGGCGCAAAAAAAGAAGTGTTGGATCAAATGAAATTGATTGGCGTTAATAATATAGTAATTAATGCTAAAAAGCTCGATAATATTGATAATAGTGGCGGTCAAACCGAGGCAAGCCAAGAAGAGAAAGATGCTAAATCCAAAGAAAATTTATCTGCCGGTCTTAATTTAAAAGAGGCTGAATCTATTAAGGAAGTAATACCTACTGTTAAGTATTTGGGTATTGAAACTAGCATAGAATCTACTTTTATGTTTTCTGGAAAACGAATAAATGGAAGCTTGTCGGGAGTTAATGATGACTTTTATAAGGTATATCAATTAGAGCTTGAAAAAGGATATTTTCCTGCCAAAACTAGTTATATAAAGGCTGCACAAATATGTGTGATTGGCTATAATTTGAAAAGTAAGCTGTTTCCAAAAACGGAAGCCGTAGGTAATGATATAAAATGTGGCAATAGCTGGTATAAAATCGTCGGAGTTTTGGAGCAAAGGGGTCAGTCGAGTGGTTTAGGAGATATTGTGTCGCAAGGGAATTTTGATATGACAGTTTTTATTCCTTTACAATCCTATTTGAAACGTCATAATGATATGTCGAAAATAACAGAGCGAATGCTTGAAGATAGTGATTATAATAATCCCAATAGAAACCAAATAGGTACTATTATAGTTCAAGTGTATGAGGCTAGTCAATTAAAAGCTACTGCCGAAATCGCAAATCGATTGCTTAGTAGAAAGCATTCAGGAGCAAAAGACTATACTGTTACTGTACCTGAGCTGTTATTAAAACAAGAGCAAAAAACTAGAAGTATTTTTAATATAGTTCTTGGTGCCATTGCTAGTATCTCTTTAATAGTTGGAGGAATAGGTATAATGAATATTATGTTGGCTTCGGTAATGGAGAGGACTAAAGAGATTGGCATACGAAGGTCTATTGGCGCAACGGCTAAAGATGTGGTTTTTCAATTTTTGGCAGAGGCGTCTATTATTTCTCTATTTGGTGGGCTAGTAGGTGTTTTTCTTGGAGTTGCTTTGGCTTATTTAATTTCATTTTTTACTGAAATATCTACCATAGTTTCTTGGTTCTCAATTTTGGTTTCGTTCTTTGTGTCGGCAGGTGTGGGAATTGTATTTGGTTATATGCCTGCCCAAAAAGCCGCTAAAGAAGATATAGTGGTGGCATTACGATATGAATAGGTTTAATAATAGATAAGATGAAATATATAGTATTGGTAATAATTTTTATTGTGAGCATCAACTCAATGGCTCAATTGCAATCTTATTCGCTGCGAAATGTAATTGATTTAGCACAAAAGCAATCTCCTGATGCACAAATTGCTAGACACAATTTAATTAGAAACTATTGGGCATATCGTACATATAAACGCAGCCTTTTGCCTCAGCTTAATTTTAATGGTACTATACCAAACTTAAATCGCTCGTATGAGAATTATACCAACCCAGATGGTAGTCAGTCATACGTGGGTCAGCAATATGTTTCTTATTCGGGAGAGCTACAAATAAATAAAACTATTGGTTATACTGGCGGAAATGTATTTTTAAGTAGTGGCTTGCAAAGGGTTGATAATTACTATGATACTATTACAACTCATAATTTTCTTTCTACACCAATAAATATTGGGATAAATCAACCATTGTTTAATTATAATCCTTTTAAATGGAGTAAGAAAATAGAACCATTAAAATATGACGAATCGCAGCGTAAATATATTGAGACAGTAGAAAAAGTATCGCTTACAGCAGTTAATTATTATTTTAGTTTGCTAAAAGCACAAATGACTCTACGAATAAAGGAGTTAAATGTACAAAATTATGATACTCTTTATAAACTAGCTCAAGGAAGATATTCTTTAGGCAAAATTGAAGAAAACGACTTGCTTCAGTTGGAATTAAAGTCATTGCAGTCGCAATCGGCACAAGAAATGGCGCGTTTGAATTATGATAATGCTCTTGTAAGGTTTAAGTCTTTCCTGCGATTGCCTCTAAATACTAATATTCTACTTGAAGATCCTCAGCCCCAAGATTTCATAATTGTGGATAAAGAAAAAGCTCTTAATATGGCTATTGATAATAGCTCTGAAATGGTGGAACAAGACTTGCAAATGTTAAGAGCTAATTCAGCCCTTGATAGAGCAAAAAAAGAAAATGGTTTTAATGCTGATTTATATGCTATGTTTGGCCTAACGCAGAATGCAGATTTTTTGCATGCGGCATATCAAAACCCTAAGGATCAGCAGCGTGTAAGTTTGGGATTAAGAATTCCTATTTATGACTGGGGACAGCGCAAGGGGCAGGTTATTATGGCCGAAAGTAACCTAGAAATTGTTAAGAATACAGTAGAACAGCAGGTGGTAGATTTTAAGCAGAGAATTTACCTTGAGGTTGTTAAGTTCAATATGCAGCAAAATCAACTATTTATTGCAGCCAAAAGTGATACTATTGCTATGAGAGCTTATGATATTACCAAGTATAAATATTATAACTCTGGTAAAATATCTGTTAATGATCTTAATATTGCACAGCTGGAGAATGACCAAGCCCGAATCAGCTACCTAAATGCATTGGAAACATATTGGAATTCATATTACCAGTTGCGGAAATCTACACTATACGATTTTTATAATGATAAACTTATTGAAGTGGATTTTGAAAAGCTTATTGGTGAATAGTTATACTAAGAAAAATTATTCCGATGCTTTGCTTTTTTACCTAATTTTGAACTAATGTAGTTTTAATGTGTTACTTAATTAAATAGACATTGCAATTAGGTATATATGTTAGAGTTTTATTTTTTGTAAAAGTATAATTACCAAAGTGATATAAGTATGATAAGACATAAAAGTATATATATAATAATAACGTCACTTATAGTGGCTTTCTTTTTTATTCAAGCACAACCGGATATTACCGCCTCCGAAATTATTCAAAAAGCAAATGATTTACGCTATGGTGAGACCAGTGTTGGAACTATGAATATGAAAGTTGTACGTCCAACATGGAGCCGAAGTATAAGTATGAAAATGTGGACAAAGGGAACTGATTATTCCATGGTAATTATTACTGCTCCTGCTAAGGAAAAAGGTCAAGTTTTTATGAAGCGTAAAACTGAAATGTGGAATTGGATTCCACGTATCTCACGTATGATAAAACTTCCGCCTGCTACTATGTCGCAAGGGTGGATGGGCTCTGATTATACCAATGATGATATGATGAACGAGGGCTCTTTAATCACAGATTTTAACCATAAAATATTACGTAATGAAACTATTGATGGTCTTGATTGCTATGTTATTGAGTCGGTTCCTAAAGATGATGGTGAAGTGATTTGGGGTAAGAAAATACTGTGGGTTAGTAAGGAAGGTTTCTTTAATCTTAAAACTGAATCTTATGATGAAGATATGTATTTGGTAAAAACAGAAACTGCATCAAATATTATACAAATGGGAGGGAAGAAACTTCCAAGTCATATAGAAATTATACCTGCTGATGATCCAGGGAATAAAACAATTGTTGATTTGGTAGATATAGAATTTGATAAAAAAATAGAGGACTCATTTTATTCTCAACAGAATATGAAAAGAATTAGATAATTAGTATATAGACTTTTTACTAAATTTAAAAGAAAAATAGACAAATAATGGAAGTTGTAAAAATAGCATGGCGTAATATATGGCGTAATAAGCGAAGAACACTAATAACGGCTTCTTCATTGATGTTTGCTGTTATATTTGGTGTATCAATGCGCTCCATGCAGCTAGGCACATACGATAATATGATTGATAGTGCTGTGAGGCAATATTCAGGATTTATACAAATTCAGGATACTTCGTATTGGAAAGATAAAACCATTGATGATTTGATGCCAATGTCGACAGAGTTGGCAACGAATATTTCTGAAATAGAAGGTGTTAAATCTGTATTGCCACGATTGGAGTCTTTTGCTCTAATCTCTAGTGGTACTAAAACCAAAGGAGCTTTATTGCAAGGCATAGATCCTTTACGTGATGTAGATATGACTGGAATTGCTGATAAGGTTGTTAAAGGAAGATTTATAGAGCCTGGAGATGATGGTTTTGTTATTGGTCAGAGACTAGCTGCATATCTTAAAATAAATGTTGGTGATACAATAGTACTTATAAGCCAAGGGTATCATGGTGTAACGGCTGCCGATATATATCCTATTCGTGGTATACTAAAGATTCCAAACCCAAATTTGGACAAGCTGCTGTTAATAGGTGATATATCCACTGTTCAAAGATTTTATGGTGCTGAAGGGATGCTTACCTCCTTGGTTGTAAATATTGAGGATAAGAATAGTATTAATACAATACTACCACAGATAAATGAAATTATGACCAACAAAAGCCTTGTGGCTTTAAGTTGGACGGATATGAATAAAGAACTAAAGCAGCAGATAGATGCAGATGATGGTGGTGGGATTGTAATGCTAATTATTCTTTATAGTGTGGTATTTTTCGGAATTTTAGGAACAATAATAATGATGACTGCTGAGCGCAAAAAGGAGTTTGCTGTAATGGTAGCCCTCGGAATGCAAAAGGGTTATTTATCAATAATAGTATTATTAGAAACCTTATTTTTAGGAATGATAGGAGCTGTTGTAGGTGCTTTGGTGAGTTCTGGTATTGTTTGGTATTTTCACGATGCGCCAATTCATATTACTGGCGAAATGGCTGATATTTATGAGCAATTTGGAATAGAGCCTGTTCTTATGTTTTCAACAGATTTGGCTATTATTCAAGCTCAATTTGTGGTAGTTTTATCATTGCTTATAATGGCAGTAATATACCCTATGGTGAAAATTAGAACGTTTTCAATAATGGAATCGATGCGATCAAAATAATTAAAAAAAATATTTTATTTGTAAAAACAATAAATAATGGTATTAGAAATAGCGTGGAAAAATATTTGGCGTAGTAAGCTTAGGAGCTTAGTAGTAATTGCAGCTATTGGTATTGGCCTTTTAGGTGGAATTACTGCTGTTGCTTTTATGAATGGACTGCTGATAGGAAGAATAGATGATGCTCTTGAAATAGAGACAGCATCTCTCCAGCTCCATAATGCTGATTTTATGGAAAATAGTGAGTTGGAATTTCTTATTGGTAATACAGATGATATTATTAGAGATATTGAAAAAGATTCGTCTGTAAAGGCTGTTAGCAAAAGGCTTATCATCGAAACTATGATTAGTTCTAATAGATCTGCAGCTGGAGTTAAGCTCTTGGGAATAGAGCCAGAAAAAGAAAAGCTTGTAAGTAGATTGTATCAGAATCTTGCAGATAGTAATAGTATGTATTTTGAAGGAGTAAAGCGCCGCCCAATTCTTATTGGCTATAAACTTGCTCAGAAACTTAAAGTACATGTGAGGAGTAAATTGGCTGTTAATGTTGTTGATATTAATGGGGTTTCTGTTCGTAATGTATTTAGAGTTGTGGGAATATTTAAAACTCAAAATACAGGCTTTGATGAAATGAATGTATTTGTGAGATTTAGTGATATGCAAAAAATGCTTGGCATTGATGATGATAAAGCTCACGAAATAGCGGTATTACTTAAAGAGATGCTTAATAGTGAGCAACTGAAAGAAAGCATGCAAAGGGAATATACTAAGTATAAAATAGATGAAAAAGCACTTCTTAAAATTAGAAATGATTCTATTCCTTTGGATATTTATTCAAAAATATCTATGTATAGTGGTGATATAGAATATTCTAAAGTTTTATTTGAAACAAAACTTAAAGAAGCAATTAGTGCAGAGTATTATGATCAATACTCTAAGCAATTATATACTGCTTGCGAAACTGGTATTAATATTTCTTCTTGGAAGCAAATATCTCCAGAACTTGCAATGCAAACTACTTGGATGGATTTTGTAGTATATGTTTTTGTAGGTATTATATTGGCAGCATTGGGCTTTGGTATTATTAATACTATGTTGATGGTAGTTCTGGAAAGAGTTAGAGAAATAGGTATGCTAATAGCCATAGGGATGAATAGGCGCAAGGTGTTTAGTATGATAATACTTGAATCTGTTATGCTTTCATTGGTTGGAGGTTTTATAGGCATATTATTAGGAATAATTACAGTCACTTTTCTAAATAGTAAAGGTTTGGATATGAGCGTCTTTAGCGAAGGGATGCAAGCCTTGGGTTACCCAAGTTTGGTATATCCAACAATTGGGTTTGGAAGCTATGTTCAAATAACAATAATGGTGATAATTACAGGAGTTTTAGCAGCAATATATCCAGCATTACATGCTGTTAGGTTAAATCCTTCAGAAGCAATAAAAGAAGAATAAATTATTAAAAATTAGCAAAAAAAAGATATCATGAGCATAATAACACTTAATAATCTCAACAAAATTTATAATGAAGGAACGGATATTTCTGTTCATGCAGTAAATGATGTAAATATAACTTTTGAAGAAGGCGAGTTTTCTGCTATTGTTGGGCCATCAGGTTGTGGCAAAACTACTTTGCTTAATCTTTTGGGAGGTTTGGATAAGCCCACAAGTGGTAGTATTAGTATTGGTGGTGTTGATATTGGCACATTGTCGGCATCGGCACTTACCGATTTTAGAATGAATAATATTGGTTTTGTATTCCAAGCCTATAATCTTATACCTGTGCTTACTGCCCGCGAAAATGTTGAGTTTATTATGCATTTGCAACATAAAAGTAAGAAAGAGCGAAAAGAACGTGCCTTGGCTTTGCTTGAGTCTGTAGGTATTGGTGATAGAGCTGATGTAAGACCAGCAAAGCTATCGGGAGGTCAACAGCAGAGGGTTGCTGTGGCTAGAGCATTGGCTTCAAAGCCTAAATTCATTCTTGCCGATGAGCCAACTGCAAACTTGGACTCTGTTGCTACAGAAAATCTCCTTGATATTATGGAGAAACTTAATAAGGAAGAGGGAATTACATTTATTTTCTCTACACATGATGCAAGGGTTATTAAGAAAGCTCGTAGATTGATTAAGCTTGAGGATGGTAAAGTAATAGGGTAGATATTATCTATTTATACTATAGCTTTAGTTTACTATTGGCTTTATTCCCTATATTAGGAGATGCTGTGAGCTATACAGCTTTATATTTAGTAATGAATTTTTAAAAACGTAATTAGTGGATTAGTTATCTGTCTTGATAAATATCGAGAATGATTATAGCTAATTATTATCACACAAAAGAATGA
>JAGLDA010000006.1 GCA_023145955.1 Bacteroidales bacterium | reverse complement strand
CTTTCTGGTGGTGTAGAGGCTACAGCATTACAAAAGCCTAAGCGTTTCTTTGGTGCTGCCCGTCAGATTGAGCACGGTGGCTCACTAACAATTATTGCTACTGCCCTAACCGAAACTGGTTCAAAAATGGACGAAGTAATCTTTGAAGAATTTAAGGGAACTGGTAATATGGAACTGCAATTGGATCGTAAGTTATCTAATAAGCGCATCTACCCTGCTATTGATATTGTAAATTCATCTACTCGACGTGATGACCTACTATTGAGTAAGGAAAACATTCAGCGATTATGGATTCTTCGAAATCACCTTGCTGATATGAATCCTGTAGAATCAATGGAATTCCTTCGTGATAAGATTAAATACACTAAGGATAATGAAGAATTTCTGAATACTATGAATGGATAATTTTAATTATTAATGGTTAATGATTAAATAGATATTACACTAGAAAGCTTATTTTATTTTGAAATAAGCTTTCTTTTTTTTGCTCAAAAAACTCTAATTAAACATACTTAATAAACCTACATTTACCTCATAAGCAACACTTTCTATCCTATTTATAGGAAGTACATCTGGCGATGTTCCTGTAATAAAGCAATGGTCATATTTATCCAAATCAGCAGTACTTACTGCTTTATAAATGAGTTCAATTTCTTGTGTTTTTAATTGCTCTATAACCTTTTGCCTTGTAATGCCAGCTAATACACATTTGCTCGGTGCAGTATAAAACAATCCATCTTTCACAAAGAAAACATTTGAGCGACTACCTTCTGTTATCACATTATTTTCGTTCACTAATAAGGTTTCATAAATATCTGTTTTATCAATTATTCTATTTGCTTTATCTCTAATTTCCCAATTAGCAATTTTTGCATTTGGATGTTCCCTTATGGCAAACTGAAGATTTACACTTACACCATTATTATATTGACTAGGATTTGGAAATCGATGTGGTATAAAAAAAAGGTAATTCTTCTGCAATTCACCTTCAAACAATACAACAATCTTTAAATTACCAATTTTTATATCGTTTGCCTCAACTAATTTTAATGCAGAGCTCTCAATAGTTGTAGTATTTACATTACTATTACCTATGATTCTAAAAGAGTTTAGCATTCTATTAATATGTTCTTCAAAATAAAGAAAATCGTTATTAATATATTTTATAACCTCATATACAAATCCAGATGAGCGAACCACATCAACAGGAAAATTATTTATTGGCTCAAGCTTACCATTAAATGAAAAATAGCTTACATCATTGCGGTATTTCATTTTCTATAAATCGTAAGCACTAATTAGATCCTCTGTGAACTCTAAATTATGATATACCTCTTGTACATCATCATCATCTTCTAATACTTCTATAAGCTTTATAACCAACTTAGCATCATCTACATTTAGTTTTTCAGTACTAGCTGGAATACGTTGCAATTTTGCACTTTCTACTTCAATCTTTAGCTCATCAAGTTTTTTACTCATTAAGCCAAAATCTTCCATAGCTGTAGTAATAATAATCATTCCATCATCCAAATCAATTTCCTCAGCACCAGCGTCAATTATCTCTAGCTCTAGTTCCTCTATATCCATATCGCTAGCAGCAAAGCTAAAAACCCCCATACGGTCAAAAACAAAGCCCAAAGATCCATTCTTACCCAAAGATCCATTATACTTAGTAAAAGCAGCTCTAACACTTGATACCGTGCGTTGAAGATTATCCGTTAAACATTCCACAAATACTCCAATACCATTTACAGCATAACCTTCATAAGTAACCTCATCAAAATTTGCCGCATCTTTATCATCAGCTTTTTTAATGGCACGCAATATATTGTCCTTAGGCATATTTATACCCTTAGCATTAGCAATTGCTACACGCAAACTAGGATTAGAATCCTCATCGCCACCACCATCTTTTACCGCTACTGATATTTCTTTTATCAGTTTAGAAAACATCTTAGAACGCTTAGCATCTGCAGCGCCTTTTTTTCTTTTTATTGTTGACCATTTACTATGTCCAGACATATTGTTGATTTATTCTTTAGTTTATTAAATATACTGTTTGCAAGTCGGCTGTCTACATAGTCTTTAGTTGGCAGTTGACAGCCTTCAGTCCTTCTCCATACTCACAAAAAGGATAAAGATTATAAATTAAAAGCTAAAGTTAAAAAAAACTACGAACACTGTCCATTATTAATTCATTAACTCCAATCTCTTCTTTCCTCTACCCTTAGTTGCGAAAATACTAAAAATATCTTGTAGCACAGAATTTAATAATCAGCTTTCATTTCAACACTTCGGTAAGTTCAGTGCAGGCAAGCTCAACACAAACTATACAATTATCTTCATTTCGTAATAAAAACTATTTCAATATAGATACTTTAGAATTAAAAATCAAGCAATTGCAAATTAACTAATTCTTAATCATTATTCTAAACTACTCAAACAATAAACTTTACTGTTAATTAAAAAACATTCAAATCTTGTTGTTTTTTTTCTTATCTTTGACAGGTACAATTGTACAGTAACGTTCACATATAAACAACTAAAATATAAATAATATGAGTAACAACACATTAGAAAACACTCAGTCCAAAGGAGTGTTTGCCTCAGTGCAAGAATTAATGAGCCAAACACTCAATCCAAATTATTTAAACACCAAAAGTCCCCTTCCCGACCATAGTATTACAACAGGTTTTCATGCAATTGATAAAATAACCAAAGGTTTCAAATCTGGCGAGTTAATAACTATTGCCGTACGTCCTGGAATTGGCAAGACCTCATTTTTACTTTCCATGATTAATAATATTTGCTTATGCGAAAATCATAATGCTGGTGTTTTTTCAGCAGAAAGAACTGGCAAACAATTTATGAAGCGCCTAATACAAAGCACCTCTGGTGTTTCTATGGCTAAAATTAATAAGGATGAACTAAGCGAAATCGAAAGAAATCATGTAAAATCTATTATTAATAGCATTGGTCATTCAAATTTGATTATTGATGATCAAGTAGGGATAAGCTCTGATACTATTAGCGAAAAAGCTAGAGAAATGGTTAAGCTCGGTGCTGAGATAATTTTTATCGATTATTTAGAACTACTACATAGTAATAGTACACATACTAATTGCGAAAATGATGATTTATGCAATGTTGTTATTGATTTGAAAAAATTAGCAGAAGAAATAAATATTCCTATTGTTTTATTCTCACAACTTAAAAAGCCTATTACCTACGACAATAAATATAAATACACTCCTGATTATGTTAATAATAATACGGATACATTGATATTCTTAAATCGTCCTAGTTTTTATCATATAAACCAGATAGAACATAAATCTGAAGATACTGCTGAGATTACTATCGCTAAAAATATTAATATTGGTGATATGCAGGTTGCAAAATTGCGCATTATAGAAAGTTTAGGGCAGTTTAGAGATCTAAATTAGTAAATAGTAATAAAATATTATAGGGGCTATTATTCTTTGAATTTTAGCCTCTTTATTTTACAATAGAATAATATGGCTTTAATATTAGAAAAGGAAAATAAATCTCTGCAATTAGAAGATATTGGAAGAAAAATGATGATTGCAGCCCGGACTGCACCAAAAGGTAAAGGAAAGGATACCCTTGAAATCATTCTTCTCACTGGTGCAGAGATTGATAAGCTAGCAAATGAATTGCATAAAATGGGCGATGCATCTAATACCGACTTCTACCACCGCGATGCAAATAACCTAAGCAATAGTGATGCTATACTAATTATAGGTACGGAGATAACCACCCTTGGACTTAATGAAATATGCCAATTATGTGGTTTTGATAATTGTACCGAAAAAGAGAAATTCCCTAATACTCCTTGCGTTTTCAATACCGCTGACCTTAATATAGCTATTGGGTCGGCAGTGAGCATAGCAGCCGATCATCGAGTAGATAATAGAATTATGTTTAGCGTTGGTAAAGCTGCTCTTAAACGTAATATATTTAGTAGGGATATAAAAATAGCATTTGGAATTCCAATAAGTGCTAATAGTAAAAGCCCTTATTTTGATAGGAAATAGGTTTTATTTTAATTATTAATGTTTAATTAGTAAAACCCGATAGCAATTGGGTGTTTATTAATTTATGAATATATAAATATGAAAGATTTTATAATAATAAACGGACCCAATTTAAATTTATTAGGAATTCGCCAACCAGAGATTTATGGGAAAGATAATTTCGATGATTTTATTAAAGAATTAAATTCTAAGTTTACAGAAACTCAGGTTGATTATTTTCAAAGTAATATTGAAGGCGAAATAATAAATAAACTCCATGAAGTAGGATTCAAATATAAAGGGATTATTCTTAATGCAGGAGGTTATACACATACATCTGTAGCTATTGCTGATGCCATAAGCGCCATTAGTACCCCTGTGATTGAAGTGCATATATCAAATATTTATGCTCGCGAAGAATACCGCAAAAATAGCCTTATTGCACCAGTATGTAAAGGTAGCATAAGTGGTTTTGGACTAAAGAGCTATTCTTTAGCAATTGATAGCTTCAAATAGTTATAATATTATTATCAAAAATAACACAGCAAAAGTTAATAGTTTGTATTAATAATTTTTACGAATAAGCCTTAGTTTTTTGTATAATTTTACAAATTAAAATAACATTATTCCCTTCATCAATTTAGCAATATTTCAGTTGTAAATTCATAATTAAGCTATACTTTTGCTCTCTAAATTAAATATACCATGGAAGATTTTAAATACCAAACCGAACAATTTGGCGACATACGAATATTACGATATCAAGTACCTAATTTTGAAGCTCTTGACCTAAAGAAGAAGAAACAATTATATTTCTTACATCAAGCTGCTCTTTGGGGAAGAGATATTATTTATGATCAGAATTATAAGCATAATCTTGATATTAGAGATACTCTAGAATCCATTTTAAAAACTTTTACAGGAGATAGGGAAACTACTGAATTTAAACTTTTTGTAGTTTATATAAAGCGAGTATGGTTTAGCAATGGTATACATCATCATTATTCTATGGATAAGTTCTACCCTGAGTTTTCTGAAGATTATTGGAATTTATTAATCCATAATTCAATAACAACTCCTGAATCTATAACTAATATTAAAGAAATAATTTTCAGTAAAGATATAGATATAAAGCGAGTTAGCCTCGACGAAGGTGTTGATTTACTGAAAGCATCGGCAAATAATTATTATGAGAACGTAAGCCAAAAAGAAGCAGAGGATTTTTACTCCAAAATGGCTAATAATAATACAAAGGAGCCCATCAGTTACGGAATGAACTCTAAGCTTATAAAAGAAAATGGGGAGATAAAAGAGCTCGTTTGGAAAGTTGGGGGCATGTACTCCGCTCAAATTAAAAAAATGGTTTATTGGCTTGAGAAAGCACAACAATATTGCCAATCAGATATTCAAGAGCAGGCTTTTGAGAAACTAATAGAGTACTATAAAACAGGAGATTTACGCAAATTTGATGAATATAGCATACTGTGGTTAAAGGATATTGATTCTACAGTGGATGCAGTACATGGTTTTATTGAGGTATATGGCGACTCCTTAGGAAAAAAAGCTAGTTTTGAAAGCGTTGTATCAATACGAGACGAACAGGCAAGCAAAAGAGCTAAAACTATATCTGATAATGCACAATGGTTTGAAGACAATAGCAGTACTGACTCAAAATACAAAAAAGAGAAAGTGGAAGGCATAAGCGCTAAGGCTATTAATGTGGTAATTGAGTCAGGAGACTGTAGTCCATCCACTCCTATTGGAATTAATTTGCCTAATGCAGAATGGATTAGAGAAAAACACGGATCAAAATCAGTTAGCATAAGTAATATATTAGAAGCTTATGATAAAGCATCAAAGGACTCGGGAGCTTTGCAGGAGTTTGCTTATAATGATGAGGAAATAGAGCTATCCAAAAAATGGAGCAATCAAGCCTCGGCACTGCATGTAGACTTACACGAAATTATAGGACATGGCTCTGGAAAAATAGTTAATGGAGTTGGCGACCCTTCTGACACCTTAAAGAATTACGCATCAACATTAGAGGAAGCCAGAGCCGATTTGGTGGCTTTATATTTTGCCACAGACCCTAAGTTAGAAGAACTTGGTTTACAAACTTCACAGCTAGTAGGCATAACGGAGTATAATGCTTATATCCGTGGTGGGCTTATGACTCAATTAGTAAGAGTTGAGCTTGGAAAGAATATTGAAGAATCGCATATGCGCAATAGACAGCTTATTGCAAAGTGGGTTTTTGAAAAAGGAAAAGCCGACAATATTATTGAAAGTATCACTAAAGATAATAAGTCTTATTTTATTGTAAATGACCATATTAAATTAAGAGAACTATTTGGGATATTGCTAGCAGAAGTGCAAAGAATTAAATCCGAAGGTGATTATGAAGCTGGTAAAAATCTAGTGGAAAACTATGGTGTAAAAGTAGATTTTAATCTACATAAGGAAGTTTTAGAGCGATGGAATAAATTGAAGATTGCACCTTATGCAGGATTTATTCAACCCCAATTGGAAGCTATATATCAAAATGAAGAAATAACAGATGTAAAGATAAGCTACCCTGAAGACTTTAAAAAACAAATGATTTGGTATGGTGAGAATTATTCTATTTAAGAGCTAAGTACATGAGTTAAGAGTGCGTAATTATTATATTAGAGTTCAAAAAATACACATCCTTAATTCTCCATTCTTAATTCTCCATTCTTCATTCTTCATTCTTATTCTCCATTTTTCATTCTTAATTCTTCATTCTT
>JAGLDA010000059.1 GCA_023145955.1 Bacteroidales bacterium | reverse complement strand
AATGATTATTATTTATCATGTGACTACATATCACCTAATTAATAGATTTTAAACATATGAAAAACATGAAATAAAAAAAAGGCTGCATAATACGAATTATGCAGCCTTTTAATATATTATCTAATGGGAGAATGAATTACATCATTGGCATTCCGCCACCCATTCCGCCCATACCGCCACCAGCTGGCATTGGCATTGGCTCATCTTTTTTCTCTTCAGCAATTACAGTTTCAGTTGTAAGTAGCATTCCTGCAATAGAAGCCGCATTCTCAAGAGCAACACGAGCAACCTTTGTTGGATCTATTACGCCACTTTCAAATAAGTTTTCATACTTATCATTACGAGCGTTAAAACCAAAGTCACCTTTGCCTTCTAATACCTTTTGAACTACTACAGAGCCTTCACCACCAGCATTTGATACAATCTGACGTAGAGGCTCCTCAATAGCACGCTTAACAATAAGTGCACCTAGTTTTTCATCCTCATTCTCGAAAGTTATGCTATCAATGCAGTCTATTGCTCTAATAAAAGCAACTCCACCACCAGGAATAATTCCCTCTTCCACAGCAGCACGTGTTGCACTAAGAGCATCATCCACGCGGTCTTTCTTCTCTTTCATTTCTACTTCAGAAGCAGCACCAACATAAAGAACAGCAACTCCGCCAGCTAATTTAGCCAAACGTTCTTGTAGTTTCTCCATATCGTAGTCAGAAGTAGTATTCTCCATATGCGCACGGATTTGTGAAACTCGAGCTTGTATAGCATCTTTAGTTCCTGCTCCATTTACAACAGTAGTATTATCCTTATCAATAACAATCTTCTCGCAAGTACCTAGCATATCTAAGGTTGTGCTTTCCAATTTCATTCCTTTCTCTTCAGAAATAACTATGCCTCCTGTAAGTACAGCAAGGTCTTCAAGCATTTCTTTTCTTCTATCACCAAAGCCAGGAGCTTTTACTGCTGCAACCTTTAATGAGCCACGAAGGCGGTTTACAACAAGTGTAGAAAGTGCTTCGCCATCAACATCCTCAGCAATAATAACCAATGGACGACCATCTTGAGCAGCAGGCTCTAGAACGGGCATAATATCTTTCATTGTAGATATTTTCTTATCGTATAATAGAATGTATGGGTTTTCCATTACAGATTCCATTTTCTCGGTGTCGGTAATAAAATATGGAGAAATATAACCTCTATCAAACTGCATTCCTTCAACTACCTCAACAGTAGTATCGGTACCTTTTGCCTCTTCAACAGTTATTACACCTTCTTTATTTACTTTAGCCATTGCTTCAGCAATAAGGTCGCCAATTATTATATCATTATTAGCAGAAATAGTAGCTACTTGCTTTATCTTTTCATTATCGTCGCCAACTTCCTTCGACTGGCTTCTTATGTCTGCAATAACAGCTTTAACAGCTTTATCAATACCACGTTTAAGATCCATAGGATTTGCTCCAGCAGTAACGTTTTTAAGCCCTACATTTACAATTGATTGAGCAAGTACAGTAGCAGTAGTTGTGCCATCACCAGCGTCATCATTAGTCTTAGAAGCAACTTCCTTAACCATTTGTGCACCCATATTCTCAAAGCTATCTTCTAGCTCAATCTCTTTAGCTACAGTTACACCATCCTTTGTGATTTGTGGTGCACCATATGTTTTGTCAATAACCACATTACGACCCTTTGGTCCTAAAGTAACTTTTACAGCATTTGCTAATTGATCAACTCCACTGCGAAGTAAATCGCGAGCCTCTGTGTCAAATTTAATAATCTTTGCCATGTTTATATGTTTTTTATGTTTATTTTAAAATGGTTTTACTAGCAATTATACAATAGCTAATATATCTGTTTGATTTATTATAATATAGTCCTTGCCATCTTCCTTAATAGCTGTACCAGCATATTTTGCATAAAGAATAGTGTCTCCAACTGATACTTCAATTTTTTCGCTTGAAGTTCCATTTCCTACAGCAACAATAGTAGCCTTTGAAGGTTTTTCTTGTGCGGCATCAGGAATGATAATTCCAGAGGCCGTTTTTGTTACAGCAGCAACTTCCTCAACGAGTACTCTTGCACCTAGTGGTTTTATATTTACTTTACTCATAGTATCTTTATTTTATGGTTTTTTCTATGCATTACCTTTTAGCTAATTTTATACCATTACCTAAAACTATGTCATTTTGCTTTTTATTGTAGAATAAGGGAAGAAAAGGGCAAAAAAAATGTCAGAATGTATGACATTCTGACATTTTAAAATATCTTATAGATAAACGAATTACTCAGTAGGTAATGCAGCTCCTTCGTCTTGAGTAGCACCTTCTTCAGTTGTTGGTTGAAACTCTACTGGTTGAGCATTTTCATTATTACGAATATATTCTAATTCTGAATTATCACTAGCATCATCAATACTTACATTCTGATCCATTACAAATACAGTAGATAATGATAGTATAAGCATTGCTACTGCTAAAGTCCATGTTGCTTTTTCTAAAAAGTCACTAGTCTTTTTAACACCCATAACTTGATTTCCACCAGAAAATGTAGATGTTAATCCACCACCTTTAGAGTTTTGTGCTAAAACTATTAGTATCATTAAGATACATACTATAAAAATCAATATTGCAATTATATATAAACCCATTGTAATTATTATTAAATATTATTATTATAAGTCCGAAATTCGGGCTGCAAAGTAAGTGCTTTTTTCTGGATATATCAAACTTAATTTCTCATATATTTTTTTTGCTTTTTTCTTATTTCCCTGTGCTAAATATAGTTTTGCTATTGTTTCGGAAATAATATCGTATTCTTCTGCTACACTGCTCTTTGCAAGTTTTAATTCCTCAGTGTAGGCTTTATCTTGAGGTTTATTGATAGAGGGATCCTCTTTAATAAATTTCTCCATAATTTCTATGGATTTACTCTTATCAATAGGTTTTATTTGCTTGTTTATTACTTTAGAACTTGCTTTTTTAACGCTTTGCTTAGCCTTTGTTTTAGAAATTGGCTTTGTAGTTTTCGCTTCTTTTTTCTTAACAGTTTTCTCTGCTTTAACCTTTACTTCCTCTTTCTTTATGGTTTCAGCTTTAATTATTTTTGCTTCTTTCTTCTTCTCTACTTTTTTATTTATAGCTTTAGGTGCTTTAGCTTTGGTTGCAGGCTCTTCTTTTTTTGTAGTAGTTAGTTTAGCTACTACTTCTTTCATCATTTGTTCTTTATTGCCAACTTCTTCGCCCTTAGTGTTCTTTATTGGTTTAGGAGCCTCAGGTTTTTCTGCTACTTTAATCTTTATTGGGCTAGCTTTAGTTTGCTTCTCTATTGTAGGCGTTGGACTAGTTATGGTTTTCTTTTCTATTGTAGGAGTTGAAACTGCTGTGGTTTTTTTTGGCTCAACT
>JAGLDA010000058.1 GCA_023145955.1 Bacteroidales bacterium | reverse complement strand
AGTATGTATATATAATTTTTCATAGTGTTTTCTTAATTATCCTATACGTTTTATAGTTTTGTGCCCGAAATTATCCACCAGTTTGTGCCTGTACTTTGAACAGTAATTGCTTGAAAATCATGCGAATCACCAATATTTATAGAAGTGGCACCTTCAATATTACCCCCTGCAGTATTAATAATAACATGTTCATTATTTGAAAAATTATTAGTTCTAATCATATATATTCTTCCCATATGTCCAACTGCAGTAGGTAAGGTTAAGGTCGGAGTTCCTGATGTATGATGGTATAATATTGTATAATCATCATCAGTAAGTGTATAATCACTTGTTTTTATAGAAATGGCCATAGAAACAGATCCATCTACATCTAAAGTACTTGTTGGTGTATAAACATTACTGCCAATACCTACTCTTGCATTAGAATTATAAATATCAGTTCCAAAAATAACGTCTCCAATGTTAAGTTCATTGTTAGCAGTGGCTGAAGTAGTTGTTAATGCATCACCTATCAATATATTCTTTTGGCCAGTTGTAGTAGAGGTTCCCGTATTAAATCCTATTGCGATGTTCAAATTACCAGTAGTCAAAGCTTTCAAACATTCTGATCCAATTGCAATGTTTCCTAGCGCATTAGTAGCAACTTTCATAGATTCATAACCCATAGCTACATTGTAAGTTCCTGTATTGCTTGTGCCTGAGTTAAAACCAATGTAATAACTATTACCAGAGGCTTTTCCATCAGTTAAATCATTAATCCCTATAGCTGCTGTTGAGCCATTGGATACCCAATTAGCACCATCATAATGATAAAAACCAGGGGTATTGTCGTTTTGATAAATCATTAGGCCTGTTGCGGGGTTAGAAATGACATCTCTTTGGGCCATAGTCATTCTAGGAATAAGAATTCCTTGACTAGTAGAGGTGGCATCAATAATAGCTGATGCATCAGGTGCAGTGCCTGTGGTATTAAAGGCTACTCCGTTTTGTGCTTGAATTTGAATAAAGCTAAAAAGGCTTATTGCGATAATTAGTAATGTTTTTTTCATGCTATTTATTTAGATAATGATTAATCGATACTATGAGTATTTATACTTAGTATTTGATATAGAATAGTGCCCAAAGATAGTTAAATAATAATATACTAAGATAGCAATATGATAAATTAACATTTTAATGGCCTGAAAACTAACGGTTTTATTATTTTTTACATATTTGCGGATGAAAGCTTTTAATCTTTTTGCTGATATTGTAATCCCATCATAGCTGCCGAAATAGGTTGTAAATATTTTATTTGCTACAATCTTTTTAATCTCATTGATAATCCTGTATATTTGTAGCAGTAAATAGTTGACTAACTAAAGCCTAGTAAATACACATGAAACTAACATCAATAGTAATCGTTATTGTATCTATTTTTGCATTTCTTATCCCACATAAATCAGTATCCTCGCCTTTTATGGGTGGTGAAATAACTTGGGAATGTATACCCAATGGACAGCCAAATGCTGGTAAATTTATTTTCTATGCAAAGCTTTATCGTAATTGTGGTAACACAAGTTTTGGATCAAACATAACAATGTACACTACTAATTCGGTGTATTCTATTGCTCTGAGTATAGTTAATGGTTACCCAATTGATATTTCTCCAAACTGCAATATTAATGCGTTTGATAGCACTATGTCTGAAATTACTTGTAATGGAGCTGAATTATTAGGAAACGATACAATGGGTGCTGTTTCTGAGTATTTATATAAATCTTTACCTATTCAAATAAATGGAATTCCACCAACATATGGGTGGGTTTTCTATATACCAAGTTGTTGTAGAAACCTTTCGAGTAATATAAATTATACTAGTAATGGCTATGCTTTAATTTCAAAAATGTATGCCTATAATAATCAAAATACGTATCCTTGTTTCGATAATTCACCAGTATTTGCAGAAGCTGTAAAGCCAGCAATATCAACTGGTTACTCTTTATGTTATAGCAATTATGCATGGGACAAAGATTTAGATTCTTTATATTATGAATGGGGTGAACCAATGCTTAATGTTAATAATTCTGTTGTGTATAATGCAGGGTATTCATTTTTTAACCCTTTTCCAAATACATACCATGATACTAATAATGTTGACGCAATAATAGATCACAATAATGGAACAGTTTCTTTTACATCAATTGGAACAGGCTCGTATTTATCATCAATAAAAGTATCGGCATATAGATCGGGGCAGTTAATTTCTGAAAATTGGAGAGAAATTCAAACACAATTTTATCCTGCTACTTATAATAAACCCCCAACTATAACGCCTCCTTTTTCAAATAACACCTCTTTTTATGATACTGTAAATGTAGGTGATATTGTTAATTTCAATCTATATGGTTACGATATACAATACCTGCCAGATGGCAGTACCCAATCTATAGACTTAAGTATATTTGGCAATCAGTTTGGCGAGTTCATTCCCGCTAGTGGGGGCAACGCCTCAACCTTATCAGCAATAACTGGATGTATAACTCCTCCATGTGCAACACTAACTCCAGCTCCAAGCCCATTAATCCCATTGAGTGGATTGCTAACAGTTAGCTCTCAGTTTACGTGGCAAACAACAATAAATCATCTAGATAGCAATAATATTTGTGCGGCAAAAACTTATGGATTTATCATAAATTTGAAAGATGATTTTTGTCCAGTACCAGCTATAAATACAGCAATAGTATCAATTACAATACTTCCCCCACCATGTGTTCCTAAAATTAAATGTATAAATATGGACACCAATGGTTATATAAATCTAAAATGGAATCCATTTATAGATACCGCTAATATTTTTAAAGCATACTATCTCTATGCTGCAGATAGTATTAATGGAAATTTTAACCTTCTTGATAGTATTACAAATTGTAATATTGGTAGTTATACCTATAATTCAGGATATAATCAATCAAAAAAAATATATCATTATTTAGTATTAAAACACCATATAAATGGTAATAATGATACTGTTAAATATTCGTCAATAGTAGCAAATATAGTTTTGGCAGATACTAATTATACTCCTTGCATTACAAATTTGAAATGGAATGCTTTTGATGAGAATGCTGAGTTTGAAAACTATATTATACATCGGAAGAAAAAAGGAGAAGCATGGTTAATTATTGATACCATTTCTCAATTGGAATTTAATGATTATAGCTCTGTAGAGAATGTGCAATTTAGAATTTTGTTGGAAAAAGTACATTTAAGAGATAGCCTTGGTGATGTTTATTCTGCAACCACAAAATCTGGTTTATTTAATTCCTCACATGGAATTAATATTGGACCAGATACACTTATCTGCTCTTACAATGATATTACATTGTATTCTTCAGGAAATCAATACGATTTTTTTGAGTGGAAAAATGGTGAGAGCACAGATTACATAGATATTAATGCTGGTGATTACGCTATAGGTACTCATAATATTTGGCTCGATGCAATAACAAACTATAATTGCAAAAGTAGAGATTCAATGATATTAATAGTGGATGAATGTACTGCGTTTAGTGAAATTCAATCTCAATTTATAATGGAGATATTTCCCAACCCTAGTAATGGAGCATTTGTTGTTAAGCTGAATAAAAGTATTCCCGATAATGCTAAACTAGAGATTATAAATTTAGATGGAAAACTAATCTTTAAAATTAATAATGTAAGCAAGAATGAGATAGAAATTGACCTTTCTGATAAACCTAAAGGGACATATTTTATAAAACTATTTAATGGCAATCAGGTAATTCAAAAGAAAATTACAATAATATAGTACTCGTTAGAATTTTAATACCCAAGCTCCATCGTTCTTTATTTGATGAGAATTAATTCCCAAGCTATCAAGTTTGGAAATTATTTTTTTACTCTCCCAAGGAGGAATATTTGATGTTAATACCCATTCAACATCGGAGTTTAAATTGCTTATTGCTCTGTTTTTATAAGAATGGTATATATAATAGTTAGTATTTGAAAATATGGTATCTCTAATTTCATTATTAAGTACTACTATGGATTCTCCAAGTTTTAAAAACGGATAATCAATATAGAATACCTCATTCTCGATATGTAAGGTAGAATCTATTAGAAAGTAATTGTGTTTTAATATTCCTTTTCGCAACTCATGGCCCGAAACACTGAAATCTGCTAATTCAGGATTTTGGTAGATACTTGAATCACAAAACACCCAAGCCTCATTATTTGAATAAATAGCCATATATGTATTTCTTTTTGCTTTATATATAACAAATTCATCAACGGTATTATGCCTTAAACTCCAAGCAGGCAATAGTAATATTATTAATAAAAGATTTACAAATACAAAGTTTTTCTTTTTGGAAAGTAACCATATACTTAGCGATATAATAATTAAAATGGATAGAAATAGAACCTCCTCGCTTATATAAATATTGCGAGTAACTGCATATTCCATTTGTTCAATATATGTAATCAGGAAATTTACAGCAGACAGAAATATGCTTAAGCCTTTTCCTAATAATGCTGATAGAAATGGTATAAATGAAAATGTTACTACCGCAATACCAAGCATAATAATTACATAAGCCGCTGGAATTACAATTATATTTGTAAGGATAAAGAAATTTGGAAATTGATGAAAATAGTAAATTGATAATGGAGCAGTGCCGATTTGTGCGGCTACAGATACAGCTACCAATTGCCATATTTTATATAGTATAGGGTTATTTGGAACCCAAATGTTTGCAATAGGTTTTTGCAGAATAACTATAGCTGTAACAGCAGAGTATGATAATTGAAAACCTAAATTGAATATTAGACTAGGGTCAAAAATTAGAAGTACAAAAGCTGACGAAGACAATGAGCCAATAATATTTACATGTCTATTAAGACCCTGCCCCACAGCAATAAAGCTAAACATGGTTGCTGAGCGAACCAC
>JAGLDA010000057.1 GCA_023145955.1 Bacteroidales bacterium | reverse complement strand
CTCTGAGCTATGTTTTAGTATTATTATTTATTTTTATGGATAGAATACAAACTAACTCCCCCAAGCATCTCTATCCAAACTACGGTATTGAATTGCTTCTGAAAGGTGATCAATATTTATATCTTTCTCCGATGCAAGATCGGCAATTGTACGTGCTACCTTAAGTATTCTATCATAAGCACGTGCAGAGAGACCAAGTTTTTCCATTGCAGTTTTAAGAATTTCCATTCCCTCTGCGCTTATTTGGCAATATTTACGAAGGTGTTTTGACCCCATTTGAGCATTAGCATGTACATTTGTAGTGTCTTTAAATCTTTCTTCTTGAATCTCTCTTGCCGCGATCACTCTTTTTCTTACGTCAGCACTTTTTTCAGACTTTTGCATTTCTGCCATCTTACGAAAAGGAACTGGAGTAACCTCCACATGAAGGTCTATTCTGTCCAAAAGTGGTCCAGATATTTTATTAAGATATTTCTGCACCATTCCTGGAGCACAAACACAAGCCTTATCAGGATGATTATAATATCCACATGGGCAAGGGTTCATACTTGAAACCAGCATAAAACTTGCAGGATAATCCACAGTAAACTTTGCTCTAGATATGGTAATACTCCTATTTTCCATGGGCTGCCGCATAACTTCCAATACTGTACGCTTAAACTCTGGTAGCTCGTCCAAAAAGAGAACCCCATTATGTGCTAAGGAAATCTCGCCAGGCTGTGGGTAAGTTCCACCACCAACCAAGGCAACATCAGAAATTGTATGATGTGGTGAGCGAAATGGCCGTACAGAGATTAGAGATTGATCAGTGGACGAAGTTAGTCCTGCTACTGAGTGTATCTTTGTGGTTTCTAAAGCTTCATATAAATTCAATGGAGGCAATATTGATGGTAATCTTTGAGCTAGCATGGTTTTTCCTGATCCAGGAGGGCCAATCATAATAGCATTATGACCACCAGCAGCAGCAATTTCCAAGGCTCTCTTTATATTTTCCTGCCCTTTTACGTCCTCAAAGTCAAACTCATATTCGTTGAGCTGATTCTGAAACTTTTCTCTAGTATTTACCTTAAATATTTCAGGCTCTATACCTTCATCATAAAATGCAATTACCTCATTTATATTATCTACACCATACACAATAAGGTTATTTACTATAGCAGCTTCCATTGCATTTTGCTTTGGAAGAATTAAGCCTTTAAAGCCTTTTTCTCTAGCTTCAATAGCCATGGGTAAAGATCCTTTTATGGCTTGCACTCCACCGTCCAAACCAAGTTCGCCCATTAGCATATAGTCAGCAAATTTATCATCAACTATTTGTTCTGAAGCGCCAAGTATTCCTATGGCAATTGGTAAATCATAGGCGGAACCTTCCTTGCGAATATCGGCAGGAGCCATATTTATAACCGTTTTGCGGCCAGGCATTTTATAGTTATTATTTGTTAGGGCGGCATGAATTCTTTGCTGGCTTTCTTTAACAGCATTGTCGGGCAGCCCCACAATATGCATAGCAATCCCCTTACTAATATTTACCTCTATGGTAATAGTTATAGCATCAATACCATGCAGTGCTGCACCAAAAGTTTTTACGAGCATTATTTCTAAAATAAATAATCTAAACCAATATAAAGTCCACTACTACCATCTTGAGGATTTCCTGCCATACCATAATCTACAGCTACAATAAAGTTGTGATTAATAGCAAAATGAAGTCCAAGACCATAACTAAAGTGAATGCTCTCGTCAGAATAATCCATTTCTTTTAGGTTCTCATCTATTGTTTTGCCATAGCTAGCAGTAACGCCATCGGTTTTAAAAGGATGCATTTGTACTACCTGAGCTCCATCTGCAAAGCCACTTAATGTTATGGAAAAATTCTGATTTAATACCAGCGTTTCTAAAAATTTATAACGAACTTCTAGATTTGCCAATACAGCACCATCACCAACTACACGGTTTCTTTTAATTCCACGAAGAGTTTTAGAAC
The DNA here is from genome assembly GCA_023145955.1 of Bacteroidales bacterium. Taxonomy (GTDB): domain Bacteria; phylum Bacteroidota; class Bacteroidia; order Bacteroidales; family UBA1556; genus UBA6267. The sequence goes on along the minus strand of JAGLDA010000057.1, from coordinate 13,383 downwards.
CTCCAAGACCATCTTTTGTGTCTTTAGAACGGAAGTAAAAAGGCATCATATAAAAAGGAATTTCTCCCGCAATTAAGCCCTGATAGTTTACTCGGTAAGCCAAAGTTACTTTCTTTTTATAAAGATTGAAGTACTGACGGTGAGTAAGAGATATTTTTGTATAAGAAAAATCATTTCCCAAGAACCCTGGCGCAGTAAGAACAATTGCTTCAGCCCAAATTCCCTTGGTGGTGCTGTGCTCATTATCTCGGCTATCATATACTAATCCTAATTTAAGAATATTAGTATTTCCTCCAGTAGCTTGAGATTGTGGAATAACACCCCACTCAACATATTTATCGTATAAAGAGGCTGTATCTGGCAAAAGCTCATCACCTTCTTTGCCGTCATTTAGTTTATTTAAATCTACGGATTTTATATCTATACCATAATGTACTATGCCAGCTAGCCAGCGCCAGTTGTCATTAAATAATCTCCCTTGGAAATCAGCTTTTAATCGTAATAACTTCCTATCTTGGCGATAGTATAATCGGCTGATATAATTATCATTTTCAGTATCTAAATACTCATCTCCAAAATATGATTGGTAACCATTAAAGCCATAAAAATCAAGTGCTTGCTCTGTTAAATAGCTTACATCAATATTCATTCTCCCATTGGGAATTAGAGTTCTATTATCGTATAAAAAAACATTTTTACCACTTCCTTTTGTTGTTCGCGACCACTCCAAATATATTTTATGATTATACATTGGGTAATTTGACCCATCACCATAATGGAAAATTGTTCCAATAACACCATAAAGAAATCCCAAATCTGTATCGTAAGCTAATGCTGGTATTGCAGCAAACCCAAATCCTGTTTTTTTCGCTTCTTTAGTTTCGTCTTCTATGCCCGCTTCTGTAATAGTTGTATCAGCTTGTGTAAATCCTATTTTACTAACTAATGTAAATAAAAATATTAGGCTTAAAGTAATTAGTAGTTTTGTATTCATATAATAATGATTTTAGTTAAAACTAGCCACAAAGCTAATGTTTTTATATTAGTAACCGACAATTATTGTTTTTATATCAGTGCATTATCAATGGTTATACTCAGTATATGACAAAAATATAGTCAGTTATATTACTTAAAATCAGCGTGTTAAATATTTTTAAATCAAAGTTGTCTTAGCTATTAGAAATAAATAGACTTTTACAATTAGTAATCCAAAAATTATCGGATTCGGTTCTCATAAATCGTAATTGTATTTTAGCCGCTGGTTTCGCAGGTTTATTATGATAAAATAGATTTCAGCGGAGCTGAAACAAATCATACAAAATCATAAAAATCAGCGTCTAAAAAAACAGTGTTTAGTGTTTTTGTTGATTAAGTTCATAATTATTATCAAAAGCCAATGGTAGTTTAATATCAATATATTAAGCCGTAGTAACTATTGTATTTAAAAATGTCATGGACTGAGTTAATTGGATCAAAATAAAATTATTAATCTTCCATCCATTTGTCAAGTTTTACCATAAAATCTCTTTTTTGAGCACTACCTGCCCAGCTAACTTCAATAGCGTTTTTCGACAAATTATATAAGTCTTCTTTTGATAAATTAAGCGCTTCGGATATGGATGTAAAATTATCGTTCATATAGCCACCAAAATATGCTGGATCATCTGAGTTTACAGTAACCTTAAGACCCAAATCAAGCATAGTTTTTATGGGGTGATCTTTTAAATCTTTTACTACTTTGAGCTTTAAATTGGATAAAGGGCAAAGAGTTAGTCCAATTTTTCTAGCTTTCAATTCATTGAGGAGTGCTTTATCTTCCATAGCCCTATTTCCATGATCGAGCCGGTCTATATTTAGCATCGAAAGGCTGTCCCAAATGTATTGAGCTGGTCCTTCTTCACCAGCGTGTGCTACTCTCTTATATAATTGTTCTCCAGCCATGGCATATACTTTCTGAAATTTTTTAGGAGGATTTCCATTTTCTGAGGAGTCTAAACCAATAGCTATAAATTTATCTTTAAAAGGCTCGGCCATTTTTAAAATCTCTATAGCGGCTTCTTCACTCAAGTGTCGTAAAAAACTCATAATTAAATGACTACTAATATTAAGTTTTTTCTCGGCATCAGCCATTGCTTTAGTAATTCCAAGCACAACAGTTTCAAAAGCAATTCCTCTATCTGTATGAGTTTGTGGATCAAAGAAAATCTCTGTATGGAGCACATTATTTTCTTTAGCTTTTTGAAAATAAGCATAGGTTAAATCATAAAAATCTTGCTCTTTCTGCAATACATTGCATCCAGTATAATAGATATCCAAAAAATCTTGTAGGTTGCTAAATTGATATGCTTTTCTAATATCTTCTATCGAATTATATGGGAGCTTTATACCATTACGTTTTCCTATTTCAAACATTAGTTCGGGCTCAAAACTACCTTCAATATGTAAATGAAGTTCAACTTTTGGTAATGATTGTATGGTTTTTATCATATGCTTATTTTTATTAGTAAGTGATAAGAAATGTTATAATATTTCTAATTATTCTCTTTTTTCTCGCGATATCGTTTTCTTGCCTCAATTGTGAATAGGCTGCCAGGATAATCGAGAAGTATTTTTTGGTATAAATCTAGAGAGACTTCAGACCGTTTTATAATAAAATCATTTAACCGTGCTCTCTCAATCAAAGCATTATCAGCCAAAGGGCCAAAAGGAGCATAATCTACAGTGAGCTCATAAAGAGAATCAGCTTTAGAATATTCTTTCTGATCCATCGCTATTCTTGCTTTTTTGAAATACACATTATCGGTAATCACATGCTGGGGAAAAATATTTAGAATAGTGTCTAATTTATTATTTGCTAAGCTGTATTTTCTTTGGTAATGCAATAAATCTGCATCGGAATACATATCTAATGCATCATAAGAACTATCGGGGCTAATATTCTCTTGAATAAGCAAATACAGCTCCATAGAGTTATTTGCAATAAGCTTAGAAGTAGCTCCTCGTAATACATCTAATTGCGATTTTGCCCACTCCATTTCTCCCACATAATAGTAAAATTGTGCAGCTTTAAATTTTGCTAAATATCCTATTGGCTCCTGTTTATTTTCTTTTTCTACCTGCTTATATAGTAGGCTTGCCGACCATTTTTCTCCAGAAAATAGTTTTATATCTCCCAGTTGAAGTTTTGCTTTTGCTTTTCTCTGTTTCGGAACATTAGAAATCCCCTGAATCTCTGTTAGCAATACTTTTGCCGATTCCAAATCATCTAAGTAATAGGCTTGGATATGAGCTAAATTCATCATCATTGTTACAGTGGTTGCATTTTTGCCAAAAGCGTTTAGCTGTATTTTATAGTCATCTTGCAAGTCAATAATATCCTGCTGTACATAATCCATATTGCTAATTATAATATTGAATTTAGCTTCTAAAATCATTATTTCAGAATTCATATAATAAATAGACTCAGGTCCATTGGATATAAGATAATTATAGGCTTCTACAGCAAGGCTCCACTCCTTATTATTCATAAGGATATTTGCCAGTTTAAAAACCCTCTCTCCCTGTTCGTCAAATCTATTATCTAGTGCTTTTGCTTGAATCAGCGCTAAGTTGAAATTCTTTTTCTGAATGGAAAACCAATATAATAGTTCTGAAAAAACGATTTCACTATTGCGCTTTTCAGTCCGTTTAATTAGCTCTTCTCTTAATGCTTCTGATACATTTTCTTTGGTAGGATCAGTAATAATTAATTGGAGTTTCCCTTTTATTAAATTTAGATACTTTTCGTCTAATAAAACTATATCCAAATATTGATTTATCATCTCAGGATAATTGCCAACTTTATAATATATCTGTGCTAGTTCAATATTTAGTGGAGGTTTAAAACTGTTATTTTTTAGAGCTTTAATAGCATAGTCATCAAGGTTTCTAGCAGCAAAAGCATGGGAAAGTTCAATCACCTCATTCCTATTATTATCGTACTTTTTAATTAGTTTATTATACTCTTTATTGGCTATTTTGGATTTTCCCCAGCGCTGATATACATATGCTTCTTCAACTTTATACTTTATTTCATTTGGGTTATTACGCACAACTGATGCAACAAATTTCCTAGCTTTTTTGTATTCATGTAATTCAAAAAAGCAATTTATCAAATAGTCATAATAAAAAGGAGAAGGGTCTTCGTTATATATCCTTTGGTATAGCTCTGCAGCCTTGTCATACTCTTTGTTTTGATAAAACTGTAGCGCCAATTTTTCATCTACCTCATTTTGTGCAAAAGAGGTAGTTGCAGATATTATAAACAATATAAGTAGTGTAATTTTCATTTTACTTCGTACTAATAACATATTTAGTCCTCAATTATTTTGATTTTAGCAAATATCGATCATATAGATATAAGCTTATGGTGGCTAAGCCGCCAATTGCTGCAATTACTATCCAAAAATTACCAGGGTTATACTGAGTCCACAAAATATTTGTAAACTCTAATGGTGTAATATTCATTTGCTGTGCCAGCGATTCAAACATTTGATTATTTGTAAGCTCCTCATTAATTATTAGGTTATTTGTTAATGCGTAATCTTTAGCAAATTGGTATTTGTCAGAAAGGTTTTCATAAACAACTCCAGAAACAATACCTGCGAGTATATTGCCAAGAAACATTGGCACGTAAGCAAAGCCCATATATAGGGCTTTTTTGTCTTTTGGTGCTATACGACCAATATACTCTGTTATTTTTGGACTTGCTGCCATTTCTCCTATTGCGAAGATAAATATTGCCAAAATAATAAATACAGCACTCTGTGTAATAAGTGTTAAGCTCATTCCAATAGTTGCAATAATTATTCCTGTAATCATTGCATTTAATGGTCGTAGCTTCATTACAAGATACGATACTATCAACTGAAATGCAATAATAAAAAAAGCTCCTGAATTGGTAATAAATTCAGCTTGTATCTGTCCATTATGAGAGTAATTCTCTGCTATTATTGGAATATATTCGGCATAAAATGCATAAAGATTTGAGCTATCTACCCACATCTCTACAAATACAGGAAGAGTAAAAAATAACTGATTGTACATTGTCCAAAAACCTGCAATTATGAGCAAAAAGATCATAAAGTTAAGGTTAGAGGCTACCGTTGCAATGTTTTTATAAATATCTTTAAAACTTTCGCTTATTGGTTTTGATATGTTTTCGCGATCGGGCTCTTTATATATTAGTAGTAGAATAAAGTTTACAGATATAATTGCTGCAACAATATAAAACAGATTATCCTGCGCCGGCATGGTTATTAGTGGGCCTATGAAAGCTCCCAAATTTACCATCATATAAAATATGCCAAAGCCCATAGATGCAGTTTCATCAGTTGTAGTTTTGGCAATAGTAGCCGAAATTACAGGCTTAAATAGTGCTGCGCCAATTGCTAAATATATATAAACTAAGAAAACTGTTGTAAATGTATCAAAGAGAGGAAAAGCTAAAAATGCTGATATATAGATTGTGAACGCAAGGATAAGAACTTTTTTATAGCCAAATCTATCGGCAATAGCACCTGTTATTATAGGAAGAAAATATAGAATTCCTGTGCCAATTCCCATAATCATACCTTTTTGTGATTGGGAAAACTCTAACCCACCAAGATCGGTAGATTTGGTTAGGTAATTGGCAAAGAGAAAGAAAAACCCATACCAAGCCATCCTCTCGAAAAGCTCTATTGTGTTGGCAACCCAAAAGGTTGAATTATACTGCTTTAATATTCCTACAAAACTCGACATTAATTTTATATTTATTCTATTATTAAAAAAAATAAAGCAATTATAATACTAAAGCTTCCGTTTAAATATATAGTATAGTTATTGCTTCTTTTTATGTGTAAGAATAATAATTGTATACTAAAATCATACTACTATCTTTATTCCAAAGCGCCTTACTTTAAAGGTGCAAAATAACGATAAATTCTATTGTAAATACTATCAGTTATTATATCTACGCTTTTAAGCTGCTCCAATTGTGTAAAACTACCATTGTGTTTTCTGTATTCAATAATATGGTACGACATTGTTTTGCTGATGTAAGGGTGATTTTTCAGTGTATAATAGGTAGCTGAATTTATATCTATTGAAGGTGTAAATAGGCTGTCATTAATATAAAATGAAGAACTAATGCTATTGAATTTTGCAGAATCTATAAGGAATACTTCAATTAATTGGCTTTTGTCATAAAATCCACCAAGAATTTTTCTGTATTCAATAATAGATTTTGCAGTGGATGGGCCGATGCCATATATCAACAGAAAACTATCCATTGTAGCGGTATTAAGTTCAATATTGTAAGTTTTTGGGGAATATTTTGTGGAGCTTTCAGAATATTCAAGCTCTAATAATTCCTTAAGTTCTATATTTATAAACGGAACAATAATATCGCATTCTCTTTTTGTAAGGCAATACATCTTTCTGATATCATCAGGATAATTGAAAGAGCCACCTTTTTTTAAGTATTTCAAAATACTATTTACTTGGTATTCTTTAACCCCCATTGCGAGCCACTCTTTTTTATGGATAGTATTTGGGTCGAAAAAATGCATTTTAGATTTCGATAATACATTAATATTTGTGGTCGGTTTTTTTAAAGGGATTTCTTTGCTCTTATCATTTATAGCAGCTTCATAGTTTGCAATATTAGCTCGGAACTCTTTAAAATCAGTTTTATCGTTTATGGAAAATGGACCAGCAATATTGTATATAATTAGAAGAATGATTATAATGGAAAGAATAAAAATACCCTTGCGTTCATTTTTAGTATAAGTAAATAGGTCTTTCCACTCTGAATTATACATTTTTTTAGAGAGTATATTATTAAATAGTGATTTGAGCAATAGTTATATCCACAAAGATAAGTGTTTTTTTATTAATTGCATATAGGCAAAAACACATGCTTATTTATCAGCTTAATCTACTGTTAAGCCTACTGCTATTCTAAATTTATTTTCAGCAAATATTGGGTTAATTTCTTTCCAACGATATAGCATTTCCCAAGCTGATTTTTCACTTGCAAATGCATATTTATTATTTGGATTTATTTTTCTTGAATGAGCAGAATTACATACACTTACCGACAACCTTGCTGCAATTAAATAGTATAATACCTTTATTTCATTTTCTTTTATTGCCAACTTATTATTATACGATTTCAAAATAATGGAAGCCCATTTCAGAGGGTTTTCTTTATCAAAACAAGCATAAGCAATAGCCACAGCAAGCTCATTTATTAGTAACGAATTAGCTAGATCTCCAAAATCTATAATTCCAGAAACTCGCCCGTTTTTTACTAGAGTATTCCACTCATTGGCATCGTTGTGTATTACCTGTTTCCTCAATTCTGGTAATCGAGGTTTTACGTTTTCTTCAAATTGCTTAAAAAAGTGATTTACCGTATTTCTATCTTTGGTATTAGGAATGTCATCTATGAATTTTTTATTCAATTCTAAATATTGAATATCCCATTCCCATTGTCTTACCAATATAATGTTGCTATCAAACTGTTGGAGCGCTATATCTATTTCGGCAAGAAAAATTCCTAACGACTGAAATAACTCTTTAGTAGATTCAACTTTGCAGAAAGATTCGCCATCAATATAAGTCAGCATTCTTATAATTTGCTTTCCATTATTTGTATTGCGAACTTTAATTAATGACCCATCGGTAAAGGAAATTGGTTTTGGATATTTTTGCGCATCAAATTTATTTAAAAAAAGAAGTACCTTATTTTCAGACTTTACGATATCTAATAAATCAATATTATATTTATATGTCTTTAAAATGTAATTATTACCATTGGTTTTAACAAGATAATTTACATTTTCGTAGCCATCGAGTTTCTTAATCTCAATAGGAGTAAAACCAAATTCTTTTTGTAAATAATTATCCATTGCTATATATATGTCAAAAAGGAATATATGCTAATTTATTAATTAAGGCATTTCAAATCTCTTCAGCTATATTTCATTACTTTTTTCAACAGAATTATTTTTATGATATAAATCTATAGCCACAATAGCCGCTATAAATCCCCAAAAAGGCACTGCTGCTTTATCAGTATCAAGAAAATTGTTCAAGAAAGCATGAGTAATATAAGTAATTAGCCCCAAAAATAATAAAAGTGCATATTTTTTTGCTAGTTTATTTTGTGCTGTTTTATATATACGTACAGATGTAGTAGCTACTAAAATTAGAATCACCAAGAAACTAACTAAGCCAAGTACTCCTTCTTCGGAGAGTATCAAAAGGTATTCGCTATGTGCTGTGCCTTTATTTCCAACATTAGTACTTATTATGGTTTTGTCGGATACGCTTTGGTATGGAGCATATACAAATTGGTATGTACCAGGTCCCCATCCAACAAGAGGTCTATCCATAAATAGTTTAATTGCAGAATTCCACCTATTTATTCTTTCAAGATTTGAGGCATCGGTAGCAATATTGGAAGCACTTTGCACATGCTCCATAAAATTATCAGAAGAGTCTTGTTTGTTTTTCTCCATCTTCATAATAATCTGTTCTCTGAAGCTAAAGATAATTGCAAATCCTATAATTGCAATAGTTAAAACTAATGATAGCTTAATTCTAAATTTCATCATCACATATACGCCAAGGGCAGCAATAATACTTAACCAAGCAGCTCTACTAATGGAAAAGTATATAGCAATTAGTAGAATAAATAATGCTATAAAGGTAAATAATCTTGTGTTTTGGGACCTTTTATCGGATGATATTGCTAAGCCAAATATTATAGGTATGGCCATTGCCAACATTGCTCCATAGGATGTATGGTCATTGAAAAATGGCGACATTGCCCAGTGAGCAGCATGATCAGAAAACCCATTTGCCGCATGTACATATAACGTGAACATAATCACCGGGATAAATCCTATGGTATATGCCCAAACGAAAAGAGGAATATTTTTTATATTTTTAAATACAGTTATCCCAAAGAAATACATAGGTATTATAAGCCATAATTTTGCTACAAACCATTTTAGAGATACTGCTATATCATAACTTGTAACAACAGTAATAAACATCCATATTAAGTAGAAATATATGCTGTAACTAATGGGGTGGGTAAATACTTCTTTGTCGTAACTTCTATCATAAAAAAGTTTGAAAACAAATATGACTAATAATGCTGCTAATATTGGTTCTGTAGGCATAGCTAATCCAACACTTGCACCAAAATTGGTAATATCAATGGATAATGGCGTTAGCAGTGCAACTAATATATAAATAAGGTCTAATCGGTAAAAGAAAGTGAAAGCAAAAATAATTAGGACAGGCACAGCTGCAAACCAATAGAATTCATTGGCAATCAATACAGTATTTATTAGAATATATAATAAACTAATACCAGAAGTAAGTAATATTTTAGCTTTTTTGTCCAACGAAATAGTAAGCTTTACTTTTTTGCCGTTTCTTTGGATATACCATCAATAACAACGAGCAAAAATGCAGTTAATAAAAGAGTTGATAATAAAGATACTGCTACAATTACCCATCTAATAGGGTATGTTTTTTTCTCAGCAGGGAAAGCTCTGTCTACAATAAAGGTCTGAGGCAGTTCTTCATGAGCATCAATTTTTGCATTATCGTATTTCTCACGTACCTCCGACAATATTTTTTTATCATGTTCAAGAGCATCTCTCAAACTAACATAAGGGCCACCATATTTAGCAAGAGTATCCATTTTTTCATTTAATGATTTTACAGCATTGCTTTTAGGGTTTTTAGCAATCTCAATGGCTAGCTGCCTGTTAAGCATCTCTGCCTGAGTTTCATAATCATGAATTCCTTTCTCACGAAGGCGAGTCATAGAGTCCTCTTTTACTTGAATATCGTTGCTTAAGCTTTCGTATTCTCTTTTTACAATTTCAAAACCTCGCATGGCTCTGTTTTTCTGCATTCCTATTTTTACTGAATCTAGTAGTGCTGATATATCATTTGCAATTAGTGATGCCGTATCAGGGTCGATATCAAGAACGGTTATTTCCACAGCCATATTCTCAGTACGGCGGTAACTAATATTACTACTATATTCTTTTTGTAGTAAGGTGCGTTTATAATTACCTTCTATATCTATATCATAATGGCGCATTAAATTGTATTTTTCTATAATTCTATCACGAATTTTGCTAGAACCTAAAATTTGTAATAGCTGCTCGGCATTTTCTTCTTCTCCAAATTGCAATAAATCCTGCTTATAACCTTGATTATCGCCCAATAAAGCCTTAGAAATAGAGTTAGTGGAAGAAGGAAAAAGAACAACAGAGGATTCATATTTTGGCGGAATAAAATATGGGTGCGAAAAAATAACTGAACCTATTGTAGCTATTATGCTTGCAATGATTAGTATTTTACGCTTACTCCAGAAAAATAAAAGAAGGCTTATTGCGCTAAAAGAGTTGTTTTGTGTAGAATTTTCTGCCATAACTATTTGTTTTCAATTGAACGCAAAAGTAAACTTTTTGTTGCTTATGTTTAATATGTATTTCTTTTATTAGTAGATGTTTAATTTCATTTTATATTTGCACTTATAAAACTGTATAAATATGCAAGTAAAGATAGATGTAAATTCTGGATTTTGTTTTGGTGTTGTGAATGCAATTCAGGCAGCTGAAGACTACCTTAAAAATCATGATAAATTGTATTGCCTGGGTGATATAGTTCATAATAATATGGAAGTTAATAGATTAAGTAAGCTTGGGCTGGTTATTATTGATCATGAGCAGTTTCAGAAACTTAATAATGTAGATGTTCTTATAAGAGCTCATGGTGAACCACCACAAACATATCGCACAGCATTGGACAACAAAATAAATCTACTAGATGCTAGTTGCCCTGTAGTACTTCGCCTACAAAATAATATTAGAAAAGGACATCAGGAGATTAATAAGGTAGGAGGTCAGGTAGTAATATACGGTAAACAAGGGCATGCTGAGGTTGTTGGGTTGGCTGGGCAAACTGCGGAGAAAGCAATTGTTATTTCCGATGAAAATGATTTGAGTAAAATAGATTTATCTAAACCAATAGAATTATATTCTCAAACTACTAAAAGTATAGAGGGGTTTAATTCTTTGGTGAAAAATATAGAGAATAATAAAGATTCTGATACAGCATTTAATATAAATGATACCATTTGCCGTCAAGTATCGCATCGGGCACCTCAATTAAGGGAATTTTCTACATTGCATGATATTATTATTTTTGTTAGTGGCAAAAAGAGCTCAAATGGTAAATATTTACACAGTATTTGTAAGGAAACTAATAATAGAACCCATTTTGTTAGCTCGCCAGATGAGCTTGAAAAAAAGTGGTTTAAGAAAGGTGATAGCATTGGAATTTGTGGCGCCACATCAACTCCGCGTTGGTTAATGGATGAAACAAAAATATTTATTGAGAAAATACAAGTTTAATAAATTAAAAACCATATTATTTATTATGTTTATATTGATAAAACTAATAACTTTGTCGAGCAAAATTTAAAATTAATTATATACTATAAATTATGAATATTCCAGAAGAATTATTGTACACAAAAGACCACGAGTGGGTTAGAGTAGAAGGTGATAACGTATCAGTGGGTATTACTAGTTTTGCTACTGGTGAGCTTGGTGATATTGTTTTTGTTGAAATAGAAGTTGTAGACGAATTTTTAGCTATTGGTGAGGCTTTTGGCAGCATTGAAGCAGTAAAAACTGTATCGGAATTATTTATTCCAATTTCAGGAGATATTTTTGAAGTTAATGAGGAATTAGAAGATGCTCCGGAACTTGTTAATGAAGACCCTTATGATAAAGGTTGGTTAATTAAGGCTAAAATTAGCGATCCATCACAATTAGATGATTTACTTGACGCTGCTGCTTATAAGGAGTTAATTGGAGCTTAATAAGATTATTAAAAGAGGTAATTCTAATGATATAGAATTGCCTTTTTTTAAGAAGGCAAACCAAGCTTTATTAGCAGCTTTATTGTGGATGGTTATTATTCTACTACTAACAGGCCTACCCGGAAATAGCTTTCCAAAGGTTTCCAAGTGGATGGATGTTTTTCAACCAGATAAGTTAATTCATATTGCAATGTTTTTTCCTTTTGCGTGGTTTTGGCAGTCATATTTGGCCCTAATAAATACACCTAAAAAAAGAGCAGTATTAATTGTAATTTTTTCTGGCATAGTTTATGCAAGTTTGACGGAGGTTCTACAGTACTATATTTTTATAGGAAGAAATGCAAATATTCCTGATGCTATTGCAGATATAATAGGTGTTATTTTTGGAGTTATAGCGTTTAGTATTATCTTTAAAAATGCAAGTAAAAAATAAAATTGTAGATGATAAAATTATTATTAACTTAGCGCTCTTTAGGAACTGAAGCCTAATTAAGCATAAAACACTGATATTATGGAAGTTAAAAAGACGGAACGAGCTAGCTTAGAGAAGAATAAAACTATTTATACTTTATTGGGTATGATAATTACTCTTTCTTTAGTATGGTTTGCCTTTGAATTCAAAACGTATGATAAGCAAGCTACTGAGATTATGCGAAATGTATCTCTTGATGATGAGGAGGATATTGTGCTTTCTACAGAACGTATTGAGCCACCACCACCACCACCACCACCGCAACAAACGACGGTTATTGAAATTGTTGAGGATGATATAGAAGTTGAAGATGACTTAGATATTGATATTGAAACTGATGACGATGACGTTATCGAGGAGCAAGTAATAGAAGACGTTGACGAAACTGACGGTCAAGAGGAAGAAATATTTGTTTTTGTTGAAGATCAGCCTGGTTACCCTGGTGGCGATGCTGCAAGACTTAAGTATTTATCAAAAGCAATAGTATATCCAGAAATGGCAAAAGAGAGTGGTATTCAGGGAACTGTATATGTTACTTTTGTTGTTGAAAAAAACGGTTCAATAAGCAACGTAAAAGTTCTTCGTGGTATTGGAGGCGGTTGTGACGAAGCTGCAATTAATGCAATTAAAGGTATGCCTAAATGGAAGCCTGGTAAGCAGCGTGGAAGAGCAGTTCGTGCTCAGTTTAATATGCCAGTTAGATTTATCCTTGCAGGATAAGTTATAAAATATATTTAATTTGAAATGGCTTTTGAGTTAATCTCAAAAGCCATTTTTTTGTTTATGGATTTATGCTTTTTATAACTAAGGATTATACCAAATTTGATTCAAACCTACCCATATAAATTGTTTATATTTCAGGCACTACAGGATTTAGAGTGATAAAAATTTTACATATTGATAACGCCACCCCTTCAGGGTTCTATGATCAACAGTTATCTTTATTTATAATAATATCAGCCCTTTG
>JAGLDA010000056.1 GCA_023145955.1 Bacteroidales bacterium | reverse complement strand
AGCAGTACGAGAGTCTGTCATCTCTGTCCAAGAGGTTACTATTTGCTCACCAGAATCATATGTTGATAATACGGTTGATGAAGCACTTCTATACTCTACAATAATATTAGACCCATCATTACCACTCCAATCACGAACCCATCCTGAGAAAGCAAAATCTTGCAAGCCAGCATCAATTGCACTTGCATAACCAGATACATCAATATCTTGATACAATTCTAAAGAACCAGCACCTGCACCTGCAAAAAAATGATAATCCCCTTCGTGGGCAGCTTGTGGGTTTGTTGCTCCAGATTTAACTGATTCTTGCGCTTGCACCCAACTACCTGAAAGCTGTGTCCAACCATTAGCAGTAGGATTTAATTCAGCACCAGGGTTAATGATAAGATTTTGTGAGAAAATTGTATAATTAGTAAAAACTAACAGTAGCGTAAATAATAAATATTTCATATTTTTAATCAATTTAATTTCATATTAACTGTCAGAATATCTATACTTTAAGATATATATATTATTCTGATTATTTCTTTTGCAAAAATACAGTATTATTATATGAAATACAAGCATAATTAATTAATTTAATTAAACCTAGGTTCAACCCGCAAACGCAATTTTCAGTTTACAAATTTTAAAATAGTTATTTAGGATTATTAAAATCTAGTGTTTCTCTAGGCCTCCTATTGGTTTCATGTTGTATATCCATGATATACTGATTATTAAATTCACTAAAATAGATATGTTTACACTATATCAAAGGTTCGTCATTCTCCATCTTCCGATTTCTATCGGGGTTCTTTTTTCCTTACCTTTGCAGCCATGAGAGTAGATATTATTACCATATTTCCAGAGATGTTTGAAGGTCCTTTTGGTCATTCGATAATAAAGCGTGCTATTGACAGTGGAATCATTGAAATTCACACACATAACCTCCGCGATTGGTCAACAGATAAGCGCAAACGCGTAGATGATTATCCTTATGCTGGCAAAGGTGGTATGTTAATGACACCTCAACCCATTGCCGATTGTATTGATGAATTGAAATCTGAACGAGAATATGATGAGGTTTTTTATACAAGCCCTGATGGAGAGTTATTAGACCAACCAACCTTAAATAAATATATAAAATACAATAACATTATTATATTATGTGGTCATTATAAAGGAGTTGATGAGCGTATTCGTGAGCATTATATTACCAAAGAATTTAGTATTGGTGATTATGTGCTTTCTGGTGGAGAGATAGCTGCTATGGTTTTAGTAGATGGTCTTACAAGGATTATACCTGGAGCTATTGGTGACGAAATGTCTGCACTTAGCGATTCTTTTCAGGATGGAATGGTGGCGCCACCTGCTTATACAAGACCTAGAGTTTTTAAAGGATGGGAGGTGCCAGAAATATTACTCTCGGGTCATGAGAAAAAAATTGATGAATGGAAATTGGAACAGGCAGAGAAAAGAACTTTGGAACGGAGACCGGGAATGATGGGGGAGTAATGTAAGAATTAGTAAATGGTAATTAGGAATTAGGCCCCGATAGGCATCGGGATAGGAATTAAGCCCCGATAGGTATCGGGATAGGAATTAGAAATTGGGAATTATGGATATTGAGAAAAGAGTTAGTACTAAAGAGAACTTACATACAAATAACAAACATCGTAAGGCTTATAATTTTAAGAAATTAATACAGGCATATCCTGATTTAGAAGACTTTGTTAGAAGGAATGAATACGGAGATTTTTCTGTAAATTATAGTGATAATAAAGCTGTTCTTGCTCTTAATAAAGCTATTCTAATTTCTGATTATGGAATTATAAATTGGGATATTCCAAAAGCTTATTTATGTCCTCCAATACCTGGGCGTGCTGAGTATATCCACCATATACACGATTTGATAAAAGAAAATATTGCCGATAAGAAAGAGGTTAGTTGCCTAGATATAGGTGTGGGGGCAAACTGCATATACCCTATTGTGGGAGCTGTGGATTACAGTTGGAAATTTGTTGGTAGCGATATTAACAAAGCTGCGATTGATTGCGCTCAAGAAACCATAAATAGTAATAAAATTCTAAAATCAAATATAGAATTGAGATTCCAGCCCAATAGCAACTTTTTTTTCAAAGGAATTATAAAAGAAGGCGAATATTATGATGTAAGCATTTGCAATCCTCCTTTTTTCACCTCGCAGAAAGATTATGAAGAAGAGAATTTGCGAAAAACACAGAATCTTACAGGTGATAATAATGCTGTGCTAAA
>JAGLDA010000055.1 GCA_023145955.1 Bacteroidales bacterium | reverse complement strand
ATAATTATTTTAGACGCTGATTATTATGATTATTATGATTGTTTCAGCGAAGCTGAAATAAAATACCCACAACAAAAACAGTAGAACCTTAATTAGAAGTTTGAAAGCCAATACTCTGATTTTGCAGCATCATTTATAACCACATAATAACCTGCCTTACCTTTTCTGTCCACAAAGAAGGATATAAATGATTCGATCTTAATATTGGGATATTTTTCTAATAAAAATTGTGACTGCTCATATGTTAATATAAGCACCACTGGATTATTGCTAGAATAATAAGTATCTAGACTTTCCAAATCTTGATTTTCAGAAATATCATTGGACCAGAAGCTAGTATAATAAACCAGACTTGGTGGATGGCCAGTTACATTCCCTATAACTACGGAAGTGCCTTTTATAGAATTATTCTCAATATAATGTCCAACCAGCTTCGTACTATTCTTATAATTATCTATTTGAGGCATTAATAATACCCATAACCCAAACTGGAATATCAAATTTACACCCACAAGAATATGAATGAAATATTTTGAACGTAAATTAATAAAAAACACTACGCCTCCAATAATCATAAGGATTGCAAGGGCAATAAAGCTAGATTTTAAAATCATATCCATTTCAAAGAAGTAAGAAGCTACAACTAATCCAATGCTCACACTAGATATTAGAATAAAATGAATACCTACCATCCAATTGTTTGGTCTAGTATTGGTCTCCAAAAACTCAACTACAACCCTAGCAATAAGAATAGCAAGAGGAATTTGGGCAGCAACAGTATAAGCGGGAAGTTTGCTGGGCGAAAATTCCCAAATTAACCAGCCGGCAATAAACCAAGCGCCCAAAAGAAACTGCTCTCCTTTATTTTTCCATATTCCACTAATGGCATTCCACAAAGCTTTTGGGAAAAACATAAAATAAGGAATAAAGAAAACAAAGGTAAATAATAGGTGTAACCCTGGCGCACCAGTTTGACCTAGCACACTACCATTTATTCTTTTAAGAATATACCAATCAATCATCCAATCTATAAACTTTCCTCCATCGCTTTGTGAAGCTAAATAACCCCAAACAATAAGAGGTGCAACTGCTAAAGGAAGGAAAAACCAAGGGTGAAGTCGTAATAGATTTAATCTTTTGGGATGAAGGAGAAATAAAATACCTATAAAAATAGAAGTAAATATAATTATTGGTGGTCCTTTTGTAAGTAATGCAAGAGCAAATGCCGTCCAAAATAAGAAAACAGCTTTCCAACTTTTATTCGCAAGCACTTGCAGTATCGAAAATGCACTTAGGGTAGTATACATAAGCAGAGTAGCATCTGTTACCGATATTTTGCCAAGGCTAGGAACAAATAAGGTAGTACTAAGAACCGCTGCCGCAATTAGAGAAGTTTTCTTTCCAAAAAGACGACCACCCCAAAAATATATCATTAGGTAGGTTGCAATTACAGACACCGTAGAGGGAAACCTGACACTAAACTCATTCATTCCAAATATTTGATAACTAAGGGCAATATTCCAAAAATGCAGCGGTGTTTTGCGATGAATAAAAGACCACATATAATCAGGAATTAGCCAATTATCTGTTTCAATCATTTTTTTTGCAAAACCTGCATAGGCAGCCTCATCCTGATCCCATAAACTCAAATTATTAAATGAAAAACCTATTATCAGAATTGATATTAAGAGAAATAAAGGGAAGTAATTTCGTTTTATATAGTCCATTTATAGTTGATTAAGTTTTAAGCATAAAGAAGCAATTCCTTTCATATTCACAACAGTTAATCTATGCTCAAAGATAAAATGATACATAGAATTACTATTAAATTTAGTTCTCGGGTTTAATATTAATGTATATTCATGATAATTACTCTTAGATTCACTATTAATAAAGTGTCCATCTTTATTCTTTATATCAAGCGAATAAGAAGAATATCTACTTTCTCCCTCATCATTCCTTTGAGTCATTAAAATTGCAAAATCATTTGAGTTAAAGTCTTCGGTGAGCTGTATTTCCATTACAATTTCAAACTCAGTATTTACATCAGCATTATTAAAATCAAATTCCACTTTATTAAAAGCAATCCAATGCTCTTTATCAAACTTATGTTCGAATTCAATTTTCTGGTTTGCACATGATACAAATAGAACACTAAGTATTATAGACAGAAATAATTTTATCATGCTGCAAAAATAAAGTAATTAGTACTTCACCGAACTTGTATTTTATTATGTAAATATTCATTAATCTATCCAAACCAAATGCAGCAAAGTATAAATAATAATGATAAATTTCAAATAAATCAAATAGGCTTTTTCCCTACATTTACAAATTCAAACACAATAATAAAACTATGGAGAAGAAACTATTTCTACTTGACGCTATGGCTTTGATATACAGAGCTTATTTTGCTTTTGGACGCAATCCAAGAATTAATTCTAAGGGATTAAATACATCTGCAATGCTAGGCTTTACTAATACATTAAGAGAAATTCTTAAAAACCAAAAGCCAACACATATAGCTGTAGTATTTGATACTAAGGTAAAAACTCATAGACATATAGAATTTCCTTCATATAAAGCACATCGTGAGGCAATGCCTGATGATTTATCGGCATCGCTTCCATACATTGATAAGATATTAGAGGCCTTTAATGTGGTAAAGCTTTATGCTGATGGCTACGAAGCAGATGATGTAATTGGCACATTGGCTAAAAAGGCAGAGCAAGAAGGCTTTACAACATATATGATGACCCCCGATAAGGATTTTGGGCAATTGGTGAGTGAAAGCACATTTATGTATCGCCCAGGAAGAGGAGGCAATCCTGCAGAAATTTGGGGAATTCCTGAGATTCAGAAAAGATTTTCGGTGGAGCGACCTGAGCAGGTAATTGATATTTTAGGACTCTGGGGTGATGCTGCAGACAATATTCCTGGAATACCTGGTATTGGAGAAAAGCGAGCTAAAGAATTTATAGGTAAATATGGAAGTGTGGAAGGGCTTATCGCTCATACTGATGAGCTAAAGGGAAAAATGAAGGAAAATGTAATAAATTTTGCTCAGCAAGGACTAGATTCAAAACGCCTAGCTACAATTGTATTGGATGCTCCAGTAGATTTTGATCCTGACAACTGGATTATAAAAAAACCTATCTTAAAAAAGATTACTCCTCTATTTGAAGAATTAGAATTTAGAACTTTATTAAAGAGAATACAGAAAGAAAATGGTATAGAAATAGTTCAAGAAGCACCAAAGGCAGTTGCAACAGAAGGAACACTTG
Organism: Bacteroidales bacterium; assembly: GCA_023145955.1. Lineage (GTDB taxonomy): Bacteria > Bacteroidota > Bacteroidia > Bacteroidales > UBA1556 > UBA6267. The sequence goes on along the minus strand of JAGLDA010000055.1, from coordinate 3,221 downwards.
ATATGTTTGCTCAGCTAGACCAACAAGAGCCTGGCACATCGGGAGTAACAACACTTACCGAACTAAATAAAGAAAATACAAAATACACCATTCTCAAAGATGAAAAATCTATTTCAGCCCTTATTGATAAAATAAAAACAAAGAAAAAGCTTGCTATAGATCTTATTACAAATAGCGAAAATCCTCATGAGGCAATTTTAGTCGCAATGATTTTCTCTATCGACAAAAATATTTCTCATTATATTTCTATCCCTAAAGAATATGATGATGGTGAAGCCTTTTTAAAGAAGTTCTCCGAAATATTCAATTCTAAAAACATAGAATTACTAGGCTTTAACTTAAAGTATATTTTATCGGTATTAAAACAATATAAGATAGAGGTTAGCAACCCATTATTTGATATTATGCTGGCACATTATTTAATTGCTCCTGACAAAAAGCACGACTTAACAATATTATCAGAAGATATACTTGAATATAAAATACTAGATTCAGACAGCCTTTTAGGACGCAAATCAGAAGCTGCAAAGCGCCTTAAGAAATCTAAGGTAAATTTTGATGAGGTAAAAGAAGATTTACTCTGCGAGTATGCTGGACAGAGAGCCGATATGGTATTGCAATTAGAACCAATACTTAACGCACAACTCCAAGAAACAGATACAATAAAACTATTTCAAGAGGTAGAGATTCCACTATTAAGAGTATTAGCTTCGGTAGAAACTGAGGGTATTAGATTAGATACCGAAACCTTGGCAAAATACTCCATTATATTGGGTAAGCGAATTGAAGAATTAGAAAAAAATATACATAAAGATGCTGGCCATAACTTTAATATATCGTCGCCAAAACAATTGGGCGTAGTTTTATTTGAAGAACTGAAAATTGCCGAAAAGCCTAAAATGACTAAAACCAAGCAGTATAAAACTGGTGAGGAAATTTTAGTAAAGTATAAAGCTAAGCACAGTATAGTTGCCAATATATTGGAATTTCGCACATTAAATAAGCTCAAAAGCACTTATGTAGATTCTCTTCCTAAACTGGTGAATAAAACCACCAACCATATACATACAACATATAATCAGGCTGTTGCTGCAACTGGTAGGTTAAGCTCCAATAATCCAAACTTACAAAATATTCCCATAAGGAGTATCGAAGGCAAGGAAATAAGAAAAGCTTTTACTGCTAGAAATGAAAAATTTATTCTACTGGCAGCAGATTATTCGCAAGTGGAGCTTAGAATAATTGCACATTTGAGTAGAGATGCAAATATGCTTAACGATTTCAACTCTGGAAAAGATGTGCATAGGGCAACGGCGGCAAGAGTGTTTGGCGTTTCAGAAGAAGAGGTAGATAGTGATATGCGAAGGAATGCTAAAGGTGTAAACTTTGGAATTATTTATGGCATTTCTGCCTTTGGCCTAGCTGAAAATATCGGTGTTTCGCGTACCGAAGCTAAGCAAATGATTGAGCAATATTTTGAGCATTATCCTGGCATTAAACTTTTTATGGAAGAGAAAAAAGAGTTTGCAAGAGAACATGGCTATGTAGAGACAATACTAAAGCGCAGAAGGTATCTTCCGGATATTAATTCCAATAGTGGTATGCTTAGAGCTTTTGCTGAAAGAAATGCTATAAATGCTCCAATACAGGGTTCATCCGCAGATATGATTAAAGTGGCTATGATTAACGTATTTGCAGAAATGCAGAAACGAGAAATGAAATCCAAAATGATATTGCAAGTACATGACGAATTAATATTTGATTGTGCAAAAGATGAAGTAGAAGAACTTGACAAATTAGTACGAACAGAAATGGAAAATGCATTACCTCTTGATGTTCCGCTTATTGTAGACAGTAATACTGGTGCTAATTGGTTGGATGCACATTAGGAATTGAGCCCCGATAGTCATCGGGATAGGAATGGCAAAGAATTTGGAATATGGAATTCGTCAGATTGAGTGATTTTTGGAATGCAATGAAGAAAATGTATTGAAGGCTAGGAATTCGTTTTATAAATAACTTTCATATCAGGTTGCTCGGTGAAATAATAATGCACCCAAATATAGATATGACTATAAACTGCAATTAATAAAGCTGCCTTTGAGAATAATAGTAAACCTGGGAGGTATATAATAAGAAATGCATATAAGTACATTGCATTGTTTGTATATTTATAAATCCCCTTTTTCACATAGGGCAATTTGGAAACTCTCTTATCAAAATGATCGAGGCCAGCAGCTCTGTCAGTGCCAAAATACATCATTACAGAATACATGGAAAATACAACGATAATAAAAATAAAGCCTGATATTGAATATGATATTACTGGTTCAATATTTAGTGTACCTGTATTAGAAATAGCTAGAAAAGTAATTACGAACACTCTCCCCAATAAAAAAACAAAGAATATGGCTTTATAAATAGCAAATGCATTTTTGCCCAATGCTTTGGTTAATGATTTAGAATAAAGCTCATACCGCCATGCCAATAAAACATATACTTGATGTATAATAGGAAACACTATTGCAAATACGAACCACTCTTTTGTAGAAAAACCCCAAAGCTCACCAGCAATTATTGTATCATCATAATATACAGCAGCATATAGTGCAAATATTAATCCTGTTAAAGATAATAAGTGCCATCCTTGCTTATAAAATATCTTGCTCAAACTGTTTATTTTACTGAATAATTAGCTTTTGCACTATTTGCTCATTATTTTGGAAATACTTAATCAGATAATATCCTTTTGCCAAATCATGCATTAGTGCAGCTTTACCAGAGGCAAATGTAAGATTTTTTTCCATCATTAGTTTACCCCCAATAGAATATATTTGTATTTGAGCTTCACTATTGTTTGAGCTTTCGAAGTATATAACATTATTTGTATTAGGATTTGGATAAATACTAATTTCGATATCATGGCCAAAGAATAAGCTTTTCCAGAAGAAAATTTCACTCTTACCATCATAATCAACCTGCTTTAATCGGTAATATACATTGCCAAATGGAGGCATATCATCAATAAAAGAGTATGATAACAGAATATTACTATTTCCATTTCCTTCAATTCTTCCAATATCATCAACATCAATTCCATTGGTACTACGCTGCACAATAAAGTAGTCGTTATTAATTTCTGAGGCCGTTTGCCAATTAATCACTGCCACATCATCTTGCTTTTTAGCATCAAAAGAAATTAAGCTTACTGGTAGTGGATT
>JAGLDA010000054.1 GCA_023145955.1 Bacteroidales bacterium | reverse complement strand
TTGCGATCTCAACTTGATATGGCAATAATAAAAGCTCCTTTCTCTGGTTATTTGGAAAGTATTAATCAAAAGGCAGGTGAATTTGGCAGCCCGAATGTTCCGTTATTCTTTCTTGTAAATCTTAGTGAGCTGAAAGTTACAGCAAATATATCTGAATCATTTTTGCCAAATATAAATATTAATGATCCAGTGAGTATAACTTTTCCTACTTTTTCAGAATTAATTATTGATTCGAAAATTTCTGTGATAGGAACAGTTATTAATCCTAATAATAGAACGGTTAAAATACAAATTCCTATTAATAATGAAAACGGAAAATTAATTCCTAATATTATTGCGAAGGTAAAAATGGCAGACTTGCATTTTGATAAAGTATTTGTTGTCCCATCTATTGTTGTGAAAAATGATGCCCATGGTGAAACCTATATTTACCTTGTAAACGAAGTTGATGGGAAGCCGTTTGCGAAAAAAGTATATATAAAAACAGGTAAAAGTTATGGAAATAAAACTATGGTTGTAGAAGGTTTAAAAACAGGAGATAGAGTTATTACAAAGGCTTATAATCTTGTGAAGAATGGTAGCTCAATACGGTTGAAATAGAATAGTGTATTAGTAAGAAAATTAAACAGCACGAAAGTGGAAGATAATATGGAAAATAAGAAAGAAACTCGTGATTTTGGTTTAACCACGGTCTCTATAAAGAATAGAAACACTGTTGTTCTACTTACAATAGTTTTGGCTTTTTATGGTCTATTTACATATGTAAATTTACCAAAGGAGTCTTTCCCAGATATAAAAATTCCTAATGTTTTTATTAAAACTATATACCCTGGTAATCCACCGGTAGATATAGAGAATTTAATTACCAGACCATTAGAGAAAGAGATAAAGACTATAAAAGGAGTAAAAGAGTTTTCTTCTACCTCTTCGCAAGATAATAGTGATATAGTTGTTGAGTTTAAAAGCGATTATGATATTAAGAAAGCGCTTCAGGATGTAAAAGATGCAATAGATGCAGCAAAAAGTGAGATGCCTGATGATTTAGATATAGACCCTATTGTTAAGGAGCTTGATGCGTCTGAATTCCCTGTGTTGAGTATTAATTTGTCTGGCGATTTCAGCATGGAGGAGTTACGTATTATCTCTGATGATATAAAGGATGAAATAGAGGCTGTACCCCAAATTTCTAAAGTTGAATTAAAGGGGCTTAATGATAGGCAAATAAATATTGATATTGATAAAAGCAAAATGAAGGCTAATAATGTTAGCTTTAAATCCATAGAGGATGCTATTAGTTTTGAAAACAAATCAATATCAGGAGGCGATTTGGTAACTAATTATACTCGTCGTTCAGTGCGTGTTGATGGTGAATTTAAAACCATCGAAGAGATGAATGATATTGTAGTTAAACATGAAAAAGGAAATATTGTTTATTTGCGAGACATTATCGATGGTGGAAAAGTTAAAGATGGATATGTTGATCCATTGACCTACGCTCGTTTAAATAGGCATAATGTTGTTTCTTTATCCGTTGTAAAAAAGAGTGGAGAGAATCTGATTACCGCTACGGAAAATATAAAAGAATTATTAAGACATTCACGAAAGACTGGCTTGATTCCTGAAAATATGCATATTGAAATTACTAACGATATGTCTGATCAAGTAAAGAATCAGGTTAATAATCTTGAGAATAGTATAATAATGGGAATGTTGTTTGTTATTATTGTTCTGTTCTTCTTCCTAGGGCTTAGAAATTCTCTGTTTGTTGGCTTTGCTATTCCAATGTCGATGTTAATTTCATTTGTAATAATCGGCATGCTAGGTTATACTATAAATATGATGACATTATTTGGCTTAGTCCTCGCTTTAGGAATGCTTGTGGATAATGCGATAGTGGTTGTAGAAAATATATATCGATTTATAGATAAAGGCTGTAATACTTTTGAGGCTACTCGCCAGGCTGTAGGTGAAATTGCATGGCCTATAATTGCATCTACGGCAACTACCTTGGCTGCATTTTTACCATTAATATTTTGGCCAGGAATGATGGGTAGTTTTATGGGTTTACTGCCTATCACATTGATTATTGTACTTAGTTCTTCTCTATTTGTAGCACTGGTTATTGTGCCAACATTTGTTGTTATTTTACTGAACGACGGAAACAAAGATGGTAAAATGGAGTTAAATAAAATGTTCAAGCTTTTAGCTATAATGATTGTAATTGGTGGCATTGGTTTCTTTGGAAACATAATGTGGTTTGCAAATCTTACAATGTTTATGGCTATATTGATGGTAGCTAATTATTTGTTTTTATATAGTTGGAGCGAAAAATTTCAAGCTAAATTCTTAGTTTGGTTAGAGAATTATTATTTAAAAGTTTTGAATTGGGCTCTGAAGGGTAATAATCCTCGTTATCTTTTAGGAGGGGGCTTTATACTTCTTATTGCAACCTTTATTTTCTTTGGAAATTCTGGGTCTAAGGTATTGTTTTTTCCAGAAAATGAACCTCGTTATTTGAATATAACCATGAAATTGCCAATAGGTACAGATATAGATTCTACTAATCTTTTTGCAGATTATATCGATAAAAAGGTAAATAGGATTATAGAAAAGGACTCTGCTATTCTTAAATCTGTGCTAACTATTGTTGGTAGAGGTGCTATAGGAGAGCATGAACAAGCTTTTGGTAATAGCCCAGAAAAAGCTTTAATAACAATTACTTTTATTGATTTTGATCTAAGAGGAAATCATCGTCCTTCAGCAGATATTATGAAAGAGCTTTCGGATTCGCTTATTGGGCATTATGCTGGCGTTCAAATTTCCGTAGAGAAAAATAAGATGGGACCTCCCACAGGAAAGCCTATAAATCTTGAAGTGCAAGGAGTAGAATATAATAAATTGATTCAATATACGGATTCAGTAATGGCTTTTCTTGAGAATATTGCTGTGCCTGGAGTTGAAGGTCTTAAAAGAGATTTGGATAATGGGAAACCAGAACTTATAGTACATATAAATAGAGATAAAGCTCGTCGATTTGGTCTTTCAACAGCACAAATTGCTATGGCCATAAGAACCTCTCTTTTTGGCAAAGAGATTTCCGATTTTAAGGATGGTGAAGATAAATATCCTATTCGTCTTAGATATTCAAAAGAATATCGTAACGATATAGGAGCATTAATGAATCAAAGTATAACTTTTAGAAATAATCAAGGCAAATTGCTTGATGTGCCAATATCTGCTGTTGCTGAAATCCAATATAGCAATACATATGGCTCGGTTAATAGACGAGATATGAAACGGGTAATTACTATATATTCCAATATTTTGGAAGGATATAATGCAAATGATATTAATGCTCAGCTGCGAAAATTACTTTCAAATTTTAAATTACCAGAAGGGTATATTATATCATTTACTGGTGAGCAAGAGGATCAAGCTGAAGCTCAAGCATTTTTAAGTGAGGCTTTGGTTATAGCCCTTGCCCTTATATTCTTGATTTTAGTTACTCAGTTTAATTCATTTGCAAAGCCTATTATCATCATGATTAGTGTGCTCTTTAGTACAATTGGTGTTTTTGGCGGCTTGGCAACATTTACTATGGATTTTGTGGTAATTATGACAGGGATAGGTATAATATCATTAGCTGGAATTGTTGTTAATAATGCAATTGTACTTATTGATTATATTGACTTATTAAAAGATAATAGACGAGAGGAGTTGGGTTTAGCTAAAGAAGATAATCTTGAAATTCAGGATTCGATAGACTGTGTGATTGCTGCTGGTAAAACAAGATTGCGTCCAGTACTTCTTACTGCTATTACTACAGTGCTTGGTTTATTACCAATGGCGGTGGGTCTTAATATCAATTTTGGCGAATTGCTAACTAATTTGGCGCCAGATATTTATTTTGGTGGTGAGAATGCTGATTTCTGGGGCCCAATGGCTTGGACAGTAATTTTCGGACTTAGCTTTGCAACTTTCTTGACACTTATTCTTGTACCTGTGATGTATGTTATTGGGAATAAGATTAAGTTATATTTTGTAAATAAATAGAAAAAAGGCATCTATTAAGAATAGATAGATCTTAATAGATGCCTTTTTAGATAAGTTGAATATAAGCTATTCTTCAATTAAACTTTCTGCAATAACTAAATCAATGGGCTGAGTTATTTTTATATTCCTGTTATTTCCTAGTACTAGTTCTATAGTTTTTCCAAGAGACTCCAATACACTTGCATCATCAGTAAATGTGGATTTATACTCACCGTTATAAGCTTCTTTTATGTCTTTCGCTAAGAATCCTTGAGGTGTTTGAATTCTTATATACTTACTCCTATCTACAGCTTTAGAGCCATTATCATTCAGCACCCTTAAGGAATCTGGACTAGGAATATATGGTATTGCATTTCCTTTATCAATAGTTTTTTCACGAACTCTGTCAATAGTTTTAATGCTAACTAAAGGCCTAACCCCGTCATGAATAAGCACAATGGCGTCATTAGGAACACGTTCAAGGGCGTTTTTTACTGAAAAAAACCTTTCTTTTCCACCACGAACTATCTGGTGCTCAATATCAAACTTGAATTCACTACATAGATCTTTCCATAATGAAACATGTGCATCAGGTAGAGCTATTATTATTTCTAACTTAGGGTCGTAATCACGAAAAGTTTGTATGGTATGCATAATTACTGGCTTACCAGCAATAGGAATAAATTGTTTCGGAATTACTGTTTCCATTCTTGAACCAATACCGCCTGCCAATATTATTGCGTATGTTTTCATAATTATAATTTAGGGTCAAAACCAAAAGCGACGATATTATCGCCGCTCTTTTGTTTTAAGTATTGCAGTATGTTATTTTATAAGCATAGCATCACCATAAGTGAAGAACTTATATTTTTCTTTAATAGCTATTTTATAAACTTCTTTAAGAAAATCATAGTCTAAGTATGAGGCAGCAAGCATCATCATAGGTGATTTAGGCATATGAAAATTAGTAATCATAGCATTGGCAATATTAAACTCATAAGGAGGAAAGATAAACTGATTCGTCCAACCTTCAAATGGTTTAAGTTCACGAGAGATGCTAACTGAAGATTCCATAGCTTTCATCACAGTAGTACCCACTGCAACAATATTCTGGCCTTTTATTTTAGCAGCATTTACCGCATTAGCAGTATGCTCAGAGATAAACATTTGCTCTGAATCCATTTTGTGCTTCGATAAATCTTCAACCTCTATATTTCGGAAATTACCCAAGCCAGTATGTAAAGTAATGCTTGCAAAATCGATACCTTTGATTTCTAGTCGTTTTATTAGCTCTCTGCTAAAATGCATTCCTGCAGTTGGGGCGGCAACACCACCTTCATTTTGTGCAAAAATTGTTTGATATCGCTCTTTATCTTCAGGCTCAACATCTCTTTGAAGGGGTAATGGAGTTTCGCCAAGTTTAGCAATAACTGCTCTAAAGTCTTCGTAAGGACCATCAAATAAGAATCTCAATGTGCGTCCTCTAGAAGTAGTATTGTCAATCACCTCAGCAACAAGCTCATCGTCCTCACCAAAATATAATTTATTTCCAATACGTATTTTTCGTGCAGGGTTTACTAGGACGTCCCATAAGCGAGTTTCTCTGTTTAGCTCTCTAAGTAGAAATACTTCGATACGAGCACCGGTTTTTTCCTTATATCCGTAAAGACGAGCAGGAAAAACCTTAGTATCATTAGTAACAAACATATCACCGTCATTAAAGTATTCTATAACTTCCTTAAAGGTTCTATGTTCTATATTTTGTGTTTTTCTATCGATAACCATTAATCGACTTTGATCACGATCTGGTTGCGGATGAGTTGCTACTAACTCAGGTGGTAAATCAAAATTAAATTGGGATAATTTCATTTATTATTTGATTAAAATTAATATTCGTGTTAAAGAGAAAATCTTAACACAAAAGGTGTGCAAAGATAATACATTACAAGCCCCTTGTCAAGGGCTTAGAGAAATATTTTTATAGCGATGATTCTAAGGGTGTAAAAGCAGAAATTATATCTTTAATTTGCTTAACTTTTAAGGCATTATTAACAGAAAATTCGCCAATTTTTGTACGACGTAAACTACTAAGATAGCCGCCGCTATTGATATCAGCACCAAAATCTCTTGCCAATGATCTTATATAAGTACCCTTACTACATTTTACTTCAAAATATATTTCAGGAAGCTCTATTTTGGTAATTTTGAAATAGTGAATATGAATTTTTCGTGATTTCATAATCACTTCTTCATTATTTCTGGCATATTGATAGGCTCTTTTGCCATTAATTTTTAGTGCAGAATATACTGGAGGAACCTGGTCGATTTCTCCTTCAAATGTTTTGGCAGTTTTAAGAATTAACTCTTCTGTAATATGATCAGTAGGATATTCTTTATCAATTTCAGTTTCTTTATCGAAACTTGGCGTAGTGCCTCCAAGAAAAATACTTCCAGTATATACCTTATCCTGAACCTGTAAACTATCAATAGTTTTGGTAGCTTTTCCAGTACATACAAGCAGAAGGCCAGTAGCCAAAGGGTCTAAAGTGCCAGCGTGCCCAACTTTAAACTTTTTAATGTTATAAGTTTTGCGAAGAGAGCTTCTAATACTATTAACAACATCAAATGATGTCCATTCCATTTCTTTATCTACGAGTAATACCTCGCCTTTTGCAAAATCAAAACTGCTCATTAATTAATAATTTTATTGATTGAATTAAACAAAATGAAATAAAACTATATAGTAGCAAGAATAGCTATAGTGCCTACAATTAAACAATAGATTGCAAAATAAGATAATTTGCTATTTTTCACTATTTTAATCATCCACGTACAAGCTGCTAAGCCCGTAATGAACGCAGCAACAAATCCTATGGAAAGAGGGATTAGCTGTGAGCTGTCAGATGATATTTCGCCACTAAGAATATCCTTGGCAACTTTAGCAAGAATAAGTGGTACTACCATTAAGAACGAAAAGCGAGCAGCTCTTTCTTTATCTATACCCAGCAGTACTGCTGTAGATATTGTTGCGCCTGAACGAGAAATGCCAGGAAGTATCGCTATCATCTGTGATATGCCTATTAATAAAGAATGACCAAAACCAACATTAATTCCTGTAGATTTAGCTTTGTCAGCAAAAAATAGTAATACACCAGTAATAAGTAGCATAAATCCTACAAACATTACTTTTCCACCAAAGAATGCTTCTAATTCGTCGTTAAATAACACTCCAATAATAGCTGCTGGTACCATTGAGATAATAATTTTAAGGCTAAATTTCATTTCATCATTCCATTTAAACTGGAATAAGCCTTTAAATATCTCCATAATATCTTTTCGGAAAACAACAATTGTACTTAATGCTGTAGCTCCATGGAGTACAACTGTCATAAGCATACTTTCTGCAGGCACCGAATTATCACCAAAAAGAGCCTTGGCAATCTCTAAATGACCACTGCTACTTACAGGTAAAAACTCTGTTAACCCTTGAATTATACCTAGAACTAATGCTTCAATCCAACTCATTAGTCAATAGATTTTGGGCGATACATTATAGCGTAAATTTCTAATACGAAACCAGCTAGCATTATAACGGGAGCTATAGTCATTCTTTGGAAATTAAATATCTCCTCACTAAATTCAGCAGGATCCTCAGATCCACCACCAGCTAGAAGCACTAATCCCAATACGATTAGGACTAATCCTAAACCCATAAATAGGTAATTCTTTTTTCCAAAGGCAAATTCAACAGCTTCAGAATTTTCAGTTTTAGACATCATTAAAAGGTTTTATGATAAATATAAATTGTCAATTTTCATTCTTAAAAATTTTCGAACAGAAAGGCTGCTCGACCACCATGATATTATAATTCCAATTACAAATATGGAAGCAAAAAGCAAAAGGTATAAGTCAATATTATTTACAGAAACTAACTCTGGATAATACGAATTTAGTTTAATAAGTATTCCAACTAGCATTGCTATGCTTATAATAGCACTTATTACGCCTTGAAATATTCCTCGCCAAATGAATGGTTTGCGAATAAATCGTTGAGTAGCCCCTATCAAGCGCATACTGCGGATTATAAACCTATTAGAATATACAGAAAGCCTAATAGTATTATTAATAAGTACAATAGAAACCAAAAGCAACATGCCGCTCACTATTAGAAAAAATAAGGTTATTCTGCCAATATTTTTATTTATTGCCTCAACATAATTCTCGTGGAAACGTACATCTTCAACGATTCTTCTTTTAGCAATTTTTTCAGATAGTTTTTTTAATTCACTAACATTTGCGTAGGCTTCGGTAAGATGAATTTCTATACTAGCATGGAGAGGGTTTTCACCATCCAAAAAAGCAATAAAATCCTCACCAATCTCTTCTTTATAAATATTTTTCGCCTCTTCTGCCGAAATATATCTTGTATGTTTTACATTTTCCGTAGCGTCAAGCTCCTTTTTAAGACGATATATTTCAGCTTCTTTAGCATTCTTTTTCATATACACATTCATTTGTATATTCTCTTTTACATGCTTAGTTATCATATTGGAATGCAACATGATAAGTCCAAAAAACCCTAATATAAAAAGCACTAAAGTAATACTAATTACTGAAGTAAAATATGAAGTTCGTAACCGCCTTTTAGTAAAATTATCTTCTTGTTTCGACATGGATGTGTATAATGTATAATCAACTGTAAAACGTCGGCTAAGATAGTAAAATTGCATTTTGCATATAAAAAAAATATCAAGAGATGTTGTTTTTAATGATTGAGATATTTATCCTAATATCTATTGAATACTTATAGCAGAAAAATCACTAATTTCGCTCGCGATTAATACAAAAAATTGAGTGGGTAATTATTTCAATTTATATTTGTTTAATTGGGTTTGTTATATTTATAATTTGTAAAACATCATAAAGGTAATATGTACAGTATTAATAATTTAACTATAAGATTTAGTGGTATTGATTTATTTACTAATGTTTCATTTCTTATAAATCAGAAAGATAGGATAGGTCTTACAGGAAAAAATGGTGCTGGAAAATCCACCTTACTTAAATTATTATCAGGCACTTTGAATCCTAGTGAAGGGAAAATTAATCTTCCAAACGAAAAAACGGTTCGTTATCTCCCTCAGCATATTGATGTTTCTACCAAACTAAATGTTATGGACGAGGCTATGACTGCTTTTGAGGCGCATCATGCCATTGAAGTTAAGATTGCTGATATAACATCACAGCTTGAAAACAGAACGGATTACGAAAGTGAAGAATACTTTAAGCTTATAAATGACCTGCAGGAAGCAAATGATAAATTTGCCATGATGGGTGGACAGAGCATTGAAGGCAATGCCGAGAAAGTGCTCTTGGGATTGGGATTTGATAGAACTGATTTTTCAAAAGCTGTTTCTGCGCTTAGTGGAGGTTGGAAAATGAGGGTGGAATTGGCAAAGATTTTATTGCAACTACCGGATTTAATTCTGCTTGATGAGCCTACCAATCACCTAGATATAGAATCAATACAATGGTTAGAAGATTTCTTGAAATCTTATAATGGAGCTTTAATGTTGGTTTCTCACGATAGGGCATTTTTAGATGCCGTTACTAATCGTACTGTAGAAATTACCAAAGGTAGAATATACGATTATAAGTGTAATTACTCCAATTATATTGTTCAGCGAGAGGATCTTTTGAATCAACAAAAAAATCGCTACGAAAATCA
>JAGLDA010000053.1 GCA_023145955.1 Bacteroidales bacterium | reverse complement strand
CAAGTGCAATCGAGAATTAAAATGTTGGAAAAAATTGATTTGCAGGGATTAGACTTGATTGATAAAAAAAGTATTCATTTTAAGTTTCCCCCAGCTCCTTCTTCTGGTAAAATTGCTGTAGAAATTAAAAATTTTAGCAAGTCTTATGGCAGTAAAAATGTATTAAAAGATATTGATATTACTATTCTAAGAAATGAATTTATTGCCTTTGTGGGTCGTAACGGAGAGGGTAAATCTACACTCGCTAAATCCATTCTTAAACAAATAGATTTTGAGGGAGAGATTAATCTTGGACATAATGTAAAGGTAGGATATTATGCTCAGAATCAAGCAGATTTGCTTGATGATGATGACACTGTTTTTGAGGTAATTGATAATGTGGCTGTTGGTGAAATTCGAAAAAAGGTAAAGGGGATTTTAGGGAGTTTCTTATTTTCTGGTGAGGATATAGAAAAGAAGGTAAAGGTGCTCAGTGGAGGTGAACGATCAAGATTAGCTTTGGCAAAATTGCTTCTTGAGCCAGTGAATTTATTAATACTCGATGAGCCTACCAATCACCTTGATATGCAGTCGAAGGATATTTTGAAACAAGCGCTTCTTAAGTTTGATGGCACATTAATTCTAGTTTCTCACGATAGGGATTTCCTTAAAGGGTTATCGAATAAGGTTTATGAGTTTCGTAATCATAAAATTAAAGAACATCTTGGTGATATAACTGAGTTTATAGAAAAACGTCGCATAGCGGATTTAAGACAGCTTGAAATAAAGAAAAAAGAAACCAAAGAAAAGCCCACTAATACTACTAATAAAGAAGAATATGCTCGGCGCAAAGAATTCGATAAAAAAGTAAGGAAAGTAAATAGGCTAATAAGCCAAAGTGAGGCAAATATGGAAGCATTGGAAAATAAAATTGCAGAAATGGACGCCAAACTGGCTTCACCAGATCAAGCACAAGGATTAATTAGCGATGTGGAGTTTTACAAGGAGTATAATAAGCTTAAGCAAGATTTGAGTAATGAGGAAGAAGTTTGGGAAGCTAATAATTTGCAGTTGGAAGAGTTAGAGAAAAGATAATAGCTCAGTTGTTTACCCTTCATATAGCTCAACTTATATTAACAACTTCATGTTAGTATTTCTATAATAAATAGTCGATAAATCATTTTCAATAAATTATTTTTGTTAATTGGTAACAATAATGGAATTCCTATGCGTTATAAGAGGAGTCTATTGGAAAATATAATTTGTAATATTTAATAATATAAAGGATATGATGAATAAAAGAATAAATTTAGTAGTGGTTTTAATTATTAGTATTATTGGTTTTTCGAGCTGTGTTTCGAGCAAGAAATTTAATGAGCTATTAAGTAAGCGTGATGCTACTGAGCAGGAAAACAGTAATTTGAAGGATGAAAATCGTCATTTAAGAACTTCTAATAACGAAAAATCATCACTGATAGCTAAGCAAAAAAAGCAAATAATGAATTTGAAAAGAGATACTACAAACCTTGGTAGAGATTTTCGAAGCATGCAAAATAGATATAGTAGTCTTAATAAAAATTACCAAGATTTATTGGCTCAAAATCAAAATCTTATAAAAGGTAATCAACGTGAAACCAAGAAAATTCTTGCACAATTGCAGAAATCTCAAGCAGATTTAATTAAGCGTGAGGATTCATTAGCTGTTTTGGAATCAGAATTTAGTAAACGTAAGAATGAGCTTGATGCATTAAGTGAGCAGATGGCATTTATGCAGGAGCAATTACGACAGAAAGAGCTAGCTTACAATGCACTTAATGACGAGGTTAAGCGTAAGGATAGTGCTATGATGGCATTGCGAAATAGCGTTGCTAATGCACTTGTTGGATACGAAAACCAAGGGCTTAGTGTAACCACACGTAATGGTAGGGTTTATGTTTCTATGGATAATAAGTTAATGTTTGCAAGTGGTAGTTTTGATGTAAATAGTAATGGAAAACAGGCGTTAAATAAATTGGCAGAAGTGTTGCAAGAAAATGAAGATATAAATATTCTTG
The DNA here is from genome assembly GCA_023145955.1 of Bacteroidales bacterium. Lineage (GTDB taxonomy): Bacteria > Bacteroidota > Bacteroidia > Bacteroidales > UBA1556 > UBA6267. The sequence continues at coordinate 3,649 of JAGLDA010000053.1, read as the reverse complement.
TGGAAGGGCATACGGATAGCATTCCATATAGTGGTAATGGCAAAATAAGTGATAATTGGGATTTAAGCGCTAAGCGTGCTACCTCAATTGTAAGAATTCTTACTGACGGAGCAAGATTGGATCCTAAGAAGATTACAGCAGCAGGTAGGGGCGAATATAATCCTATTGCTAGTAATGCCACAAAAGAAGGAAGAGCTAAAAACCGACGTACAGAAATTATTCTTATGCCAGACTTAAGCAATCTTTATGATATGGTAGTTGATGGTGCAAAACTAGAAGACGAAGTACAAGATGTAGAGATTGAAACTATTCCTGAAGAGGAGTAAATATGGTTCAATTTTGATATTATGAATCCCATTATTTGTTATTTTTGCAAATAATGGGATTTTTGTTTTCAATCCGCATTAGGCATAGTAATATCAAGAAAGTATTAACAGAATAAAATATAGAATAGTGAATATAACAAAAGAAAGTACAATAGAGGATCTTATTGATGAGGTTCCAGCATCAGTAAAGTATCTAATGGAAGAAGGCATTCGTTGTATAGTATGCGGCGAGCCAATTTGGGGCAGTTTAGAAGAAGCTGCTGAGGAGAAAAATTTTAAAGCTGAAGATATTGCACGCTTTGTACGTGATTTGCAGTACTTAGCAGACAATCCTGGTGAGGATGGTAGTGAATACTCTAAAAGAATAGATGTGAAAAAAATGTAGTGCTTTATTAGAATACTAGTTATCTCTTATGGATATTACAAGCACCAACACAACATCAAAACTAGCTATATAGCCCTATTTGATGTTGTGTTGCAATAAATTAAATTAAATTTATTATTTATTGGCTTTTTTCAATCTTTTCTCTGCTTTTTTTTCTTTTGGAGTTTTTGCAGCCTCTTTTTTTACGGCTTTCTTTGCATCTTTTCCTTTTCCCATGATTTGTATATTTTAAGTGTAAATTATTTATGTTATTTATCTACCATTTATAGTAAAGAACCATTGTTCTCAATAAAACGTAAAGATAGATATTTTTAATTCACTTATATAAAAAAATCGGAAATTCCGATTTTTCTCGCAGTTATTTCTTTATCAAGTTCTTGTTCTTTGTAAAAATTAGGAATATGCTCGTTTATGTTTGAATATGATTTTTAAAAAGCTCTGCAATTTATTCTATTCACAACCAAATCGTTTCATCTTCAAAAATGTCTTTCTGTTTTACTTTATCATCTTTGGTGGAGAATATCGGTCCCGGTAATCATCGGGAGAACCGATTACTAATGCCTTTTAAAATAAAAAGAACCAACAAAACAGTTGGTTCTTTGGTGGAGAATATCGGACTTGAACCGATTACCTCCTGACTGCCAGTCAGACGCTCTAGCCAGATGAGCTAATCCCCCTTAATGTTAACAGATTCTATAATCTCTATGCTAACAAGGGCAAAGATATATTTTTTTGTAATACGTCATCGTACAATACTTTGTTTTTTTGCAAAAAAAAGTATTTATCACCGATATTCTCCAGTTAGAATTCCTGACACATTCCATGAATTGCGTCCATTTTCAGTTTCGGGACCAAATTCTATAATTATCTTCATTTTGTGCTGACCTTTTTCAAGATTTTTTAAAGGAATAACATAAGGAGGAGTAAGAGTTCCTGGACACCAATTGGAGCGACTTAGGTCGCTGGAAGAAAGCCCATTACCAAAATTTCCTGATGCAGGATTTGAGAAGCGGTAAGTAGCACAATCAGTACGCCAAGGGGTTACAGAAAACAAAACTTCTCCATCGAGGAGTATTTGATTAAATCGAGGTACAAATTCGTCACCTTCGCCCCAGCCGCCGTGGCCAGTACTTGTATAGAGTAGCTTTAAGTTTTGAAGGTCTTCGTCTATAGAAAAATCTACTACCAACGTATCCGTTTTGAATATTCTGCCATAATTATACTTCGATGGTTGTATAATATTTACCGTAGAAAATAGTGGCTTTACAAACATTTTGTGTACAGAATCTTTCTCAAACGAAGGGTATATATCAAACTCAAGGCTTACTTTATGTCCGCCTTTATCGTAATTGCCTATATAAACACCAACCCATATTTCGTCCTCAGCATTAGGTATTAGGCTCGAAATATCTTGCTTATAAACCACATCATTAGTCCAAGGGTAATTATTTATTGGGCGCTTATCATTAAAATAATCTGTTCCGAAAGATGTGAAAAATCTCATAACTTCAATTGCTGGCTCATAATTATCAGTAGCAATTATTCCACTAAGAGTATCGCTATTATTGCAAATGTATGGAGGGAGAATACTTGAGTTTTCGAAGTAGGTATTCAATGCTGTAAGATTATGCGAGGCAGGAATAATGAATACTGAACCGGTTCTGTCGTACGCATCGCCATTGGAGCGACTATTAAGCTTGGCAAAAACATAGTTATTAGCCTTTAGCTCATCACCAATTTTTATTTTCTTTAATAATACTGTTCCATTTCTGAAATGATAAGTAATATCAGCCTTTAAATTATTTATTTCTGGCAATTCTATTGAGGGATCCCAATTTATTTGCTCATTATCAAATATTTGTAAAACAGTAAATCTCGAATTTATTTTCAATTCTTCGAAACGAGACTTATTTACTTCTATAGCATCATTAGCAAGATAGTCAAAAGCAATAGTATCTAGCTTTCGTATGGCAGTAGCCTTAACTCTGTCGCCACCATTAACTTTTATTTTAAGCACCAAACTATTTACCGAAGGAAGGTAACTGCTATATAAAGAGCCTTTTAAATCAGCTTTCTCGGTATACCAAAGTTCTATTTTATTTGAAAAGTATGAGTATTCAGCATATTTGCACTTATAACCAAGAATCGTTTCCGTGGTTTTTTCTTCAATTTTCAGTGGCTTTGAAAGCTCAGCAAAAGGAACGGATCTTTTATAAATACTGTCCTCTGTTTTTAGCAAACTTATATTTACAGCGTCCTTAAAATTGCTGTATTGTACTATTTTAGATTTCGGTCCCGATAGAAAAAGTATGTCGTTCTGATAATAAACATTTATACTGTTGTCGCCACTACTATAAGTGATTTCGTATGTTTCAATATTGTTTTGTGCATTAGAAATTATTGCCAAAACAATAAATGCTAGGATTAGAATTTGTTTCATTGGTATAGATTATTTAATACTCTGATTTTAATATTTAATTTCCCTTTTTCAGAAGGGGTAAATAATATTTTCTTATTCTCATTTGGTAGCAAATCAAAATAATTATCTGATAAATCGCCGTCAATATTTGTTATTATTTCAATATTTTTTGCCAGTACATCAGTGTTTAAGTTTATAAAGTAAAGCCCATTATTTTCTGTTATATTAGTTTGAATTATAGTTTTAGAAAGCTGCATTTCTTTTGGTTTAATAGGGTAATAGAAATAATCAGCAACTAAGGAATCTTCTTTTTTAGCAGTAATATGTATTAATGATTGAATATTGTTTTCAAATATGCTTTTCGGAATTTTATATGTTAAATATGCTTTTGAGTTATCAATTAGAGTACTAATATTTTCTGATGAAATAATTTTACCAGAATAGTCCATTTGCTGAATATTAATATCAATATTCTGGGGTTTTTCCTTATCAGAAATGAGAAATATACTAATACTATCA
>JAGLDA010000052.1 GCA_023145955.1 Bacteroidales bacterium | reverse complement strand
TGCAAATAATAATACTTCGGGTACTAATAATGGCGATGTAAATGCTAGTAATACAACGAATGCAAATACTAATAGCGAATCGGAGAATGGTGTTTCAGAAAATGAAAATAATACCACCACTGGCAATTCTACCATTGCAAATAATAATACTTCTGGTACTATCAATGGCGATGTAAATGCTAATAATACATTGAACTCTAATGATAATAATGAATCTCAGGTGGGTAATAAAGAAATTCCTAAAAATAAAGAATTGAGAACTCACCAGGAATTAATTAATAAAAAACTTAATGAAATTACTGCTGTTGACCTAGAAGTTGCGAATAAAATAGATTTTGATCAGAAAGAAGAAAATAGATTAAGTATTGTTGAAAATAAGATAAAAGAGATAAAAACTAATTCGTCAAATAGTTTTTCCAAAGAAAAAGATGTTAGGAGTATTGAGCAGCTTGCAATCCTTGATAAAGAATTATTGCAATTAAAAAGCACAAAGCAGAAATATTTCTCTAGTCAAAATGTTGTCAATCAATATATGCAATTAAATGATAATACAATTGCTAATAGTATTGATTTTGATAAATTGGAATTATTATATTCTAAAAATGAAGATAATCCATTAGATAAAAAGATACAAGATATTGAGCAGAAGCATAATGATGCTGTAATTGCTTCTATTGTTGCTGATTCGGTATATATTCCAGAATATAGTAATGATGAAATGATTGTAGCTAGCGACAACTACTTAGTTCCTGCTTATAATAAAATAAATGACCTAAAGGAAACCCAGCTTACTAATATTTGGAAGACCTCTAAGAGTATTCAATTAGCAAAAGTAAGTTTTGATGTTAGAGATGATGTATTGGCTGAAATTGAGGATGTTAAAGGTGATATTGAAAATACTGACAATCCTGATTCTAAGGCAAGGTTAATAAATGAATTAGAAGACAAAAATAAGCAATTGGTAGCAGTGGAGCGTAAGGCAGTTGCTGGGGCCATATATTCAAAACTACTAATAGAAGGAAATAATAAAGTTGATAGTAGTATTACTAAATTAGAAGATGAATTTAAAGAAAATAGAGATTTTATTTCGTCGAACAATATATCGGCGGTTAATACAAATAGCTATGATTCTATAATAGCTCAAGCGAATGAGCAAACTCCATTGCAAAAATATGAGCAAAATATAAGCGAAGAATATAGTATTGCACAGCAACGTAAAGGTGAGTTAAATAATTATCTTGAGGAAGATCAAAGTGAAGTATCAACATTAACACAGAAACAAGATAGGCTGCAAAATGATTTGAGTAATGAAAAATCTGAAAAAAAGAAGAATGCATTATCTGCTGAGATAGAGGTTGTTAAAGTTGATATTGAGTCAATAATTATTGATATTGCTAAGAATACAACTAAAATTAAAAAGGAGAATAATACTATATTTAAGGATAGTAATATTATGGCAGAGTTTACGGCTATCTCCAGATTTATTGAAATTAGCAGTGGAATACAAGATACTATTATTAATACTCAAATAGCTTTAGTTAATAATGTTAGTTTTGATGAGGATGTGTTCTTACCATATATATATGCTAATGATAACGATAGTATTTCTCAAGATAAAGGCAGTATAGAGAAACCTTATTCTAATGATATAGCAAAAGATTATTATTATGGTAATTCTACTGATCTTATTTACGTTAGCGATATGGAGATAGCTCAAGTAAAGAGGATGTTAGGTATAAAGAAAAAGCTACTTATAGATGAGGAACTTGAAATTCTCAAAGGATTTAATGATCCTAAATTTGACAATAGAATTAGAAATCTAAAAGAAGATAGAGCAAGTATAGTTGCAGGAGATTTATATTTGGTAAAATATATTGAAGAGAATAAGAGTGGAGATGAAGATTTACGAGATATAAATGAGGAGAATATTGTAAGTGATATTAAGAAGCAATCAGATAGATATTTAGAATTGTCTATTGAACTAATGGATAGCTCCAAACAGCTGTCAGGTGTTGAAAAACAAGAAATTATATCAATAAGTGATAAGCTGAAGCTCTTTTCAGATTCCATGAGCTTTGCTTATGAAGAAATAAGTATGCTAAGTTCAGCAAATGAAATCCAGCGTAATAATGTAGTATTAATGCGTATGTATAATAGTGTTTCTAATGAAGCCATAAGGAATCAAGCAAAAAGATTATTCCTACTTGCAGAGCAAGATTATACTTCAGCCAAAAGAAGTAGGGTATCTGCTGCTAAACCAAGCATTTCTAACGAAATAGAACAGCAATTTATAGATCAAGCGGAACAATATGAAGCTCTAGCTAAGCAAAATCAACAGAAAGCAATAAAATTATTGAAATCTGAAATTGCTATTGCCAGTGCAGAGCCAATTAATGAAACTATTGCTGAAGTAGATATTGTACAAGAAGAGGAACAAGAAGTAGTTGTTAGTGATAAGGTAAATATAAAGAATGTAGAACTTGATAAGTTGTATCTTATTAATACAGAAAATCTAAACCCTGTTCAAGCTAAAGAATATAAGATTAGAGAAGCCGATATAGTAGGAGTATATGTTGCTGAAGCAGAAGGCTCAAAAGAGGAGTTTTATAATGAAGCTAATAAAATTAGGGTAAACCCTATAAATCCTATGGGACTTATTTATAAGGTGCAAATTGGTGCATTCAAAAGAGAAATTCCACAAAATACTTTCAAAGGAATTAAGCCTATTTGTGCAGAAGTAATTCCTAAATCAGCATTTACTAGATATTTAGCTGGACTATTTGTGAATTATAATGATGCAAATTCAGCAAAGCAAACTATACGCTCTGTAGGATATAGAGATGCATTTATTGTAGCATATTATAATGGAAAGCGAATGAGTGTTGCTGCTGCACGAAGAATTATAGCCCAAGGTGATGCATATACAGATAAGAGTTTGGCCGTAAAAACAAATAATCTTAAAGTTGAGAATTATGGTGTATCTAACGAAAAGCAAGTTGCTGCTGAATTTAGTAATACAACTGCAAATACTGGATTAGTAATAACAGATACTAAACTTTATAATGATGATGATGTAACTTATAGTGTTCAGGTAGGTGTATTTGGTGGATTAAGAACTTCTGCTAGACTTAATAATATTCAGGACCTGTTTTATGATAGAACATCTAAAGGATATTATAGATATTTCTCCGGTATGTATAATAATGAGAAGAACGCCATAGCTTCTAGAGATAAAATTAGAGTTGGTGGAATTAAGGATGCATTTATAGTTGCATTTAGAAATGGAAAAAGAATTAGTATAACAAAAGCAAGGAGTTATGTAAAGCCTAGCGATAATACTAAACAGGTAACTTCTTTGGAAGAAAATGTAGCTGGCAAAGCTGATATTAAAACAGGAAATAATAAAATAGCAACTGGTGAAACTGTAAATAATGAAACTGTAAATAGAGAAACCGCTACTCAGCAAGAAAAAAAGAAGGATTTAACCATTGTATTTAAAGTGCAAATTGGAGCATTCCGAAGTATAAGAAAAGGGGAACAACTAGACCAATTAAATAAGATAAGTCCATCTGGTTTAAATTATTATAGTAATACCAGAGGTTTAATTATTTATACTACTATTAGCTATAAATCATACGAAGCAGCTGCAGCAGCAAGAACTATAGTTAGAGCAAATGGTGTAAAAGATGCATTTGTTATTGCTTTTGAAGGTGATAAACGAATCTCAATTAGTAAGGCAAGAGGAAAGTAAAGTCTGTTAATTATTCTTTTATTTTGATACTATAAAACAAAGAATTGTATATTTTTGATTTTTAATTTTATAGTATGATGAGTAGATTAATAATTCTTTTAATATTTATTACATTAGTATTTAATAATTGCAATATGAATGCACAAAATAACCAAGAGTATAATAAACTTAGCAAGGAAGAGCAGCAAGTAATTCTGAATAAAGGAACAGAAGCCCCATATACAGGTAAGTATGTAAATAATAAAGATAATGGAATATACTCTTGTAAAAGATGTGATACACCTTTATACAATTCTTCCGATAAGTTTGATTCCCATTGCGGGTGGCCAAGTTTTGATGATGAAATTGAGGGAGCAATAGAACGAAAGGTTGATGCAGACGGTAGCCGTACTGAAATACTTTGTGCAAACTGTGGTGCACATTTAGGCCATGTTTTTGAAGGAGAGAATTATACTGAAAAGAATAGCCGTCATTGTGTAAATTCAATTAGCTTAAATTTTGATCCTATAAATATATCTACAATAGATTTGAATAAACCTAAAGTAGATACTGCAATATTTGCTGGTGGTTGTTTTTGGGGAATGGAATACTATTTTCAGAAGAAAAAAGGTGTTTTATCAACACAGGTTGGATATACTGGCGGAAGCGTAAGAAATCCAAGTTATGAGCAGGTTTGCAGTGGTGGAACTGGGCATATTGAAGCTTTAAAGGTTGAATATAACCCTGAAGAAATTAGTTATGAAGATTTGGCGAAATTATTCTTTGAAATCCATGACCCTGCTCAAGTAAATAGACAAGGACCCGATATTGGAGAACAATATAAGTCAGCAGTATTCTGCATTAACCAGGAGCAAAAAGAAACCATTATTAAGCTAGTTAAAATCCTCGAAAACAATGGGGTAGAGGTGGCTACTGAAATTCATGATGCTGAAAAATTTTGGCAAGCAGAACTAAAACATCAGAAATATTATCAGAAAACTACTGG
>JAGLDA010000051.1 GCA_023145955.1 Bacteroidales bacterium | reverse complement strand
TCATTTAACCAATTACTTATTGGCTTATGTTTCACCATTTTTTGCAGGAAATAGAAATCTTCACCACTTTTTTTTGGAGTGAAACCACCAATCTTTTTTAAGGCAGTATGTCTAAAAGCTATAGCAGATCCCAATGCTGAAAATGAGTAGGGGCTCCCAATACGTACCAGATTGAGGAAATAATACCGCATATATATTTCGTAATGAAGGATTGCTCTATTAGCATCTTTATCATCATTAAGTGGGTGGTAATACGGAACAGAAACCACATCTATATTCTTATTCTCAGAAAAGTTTTTTATTATAGTTTCAAAATATGTTTCCTTATAAAAAGTATCCCCATCAAGGCTAATAATTATATCATCATTATTTGCAATAGAAGAAATCTTATCAATTATAGTTTTGCGAGCCCAGCCAACACCAACCTTTTTCTCTGTCCATCCATTACCCTTACTACTTTTGTCAATAATTATACTTTCAATATTATTTACCTCTGATAATTGTTCTAATTTTTCAATAGTTAGTATATTCCTTCTGCAAATATCAATTTTAGTTTCATCATGCCACCAACTATTAGGTTGATTTACACATACTACTAATGTATAATTAGAATACGTCTGTGTTTTTAAACAATTAAGTATTAACTCAATATTATCTAATTCGTCGAGTAATGGTAGTGCTATGTATATTTTATTATCCAATATTGTTCTTATTAGTTAAGGATAGCAAAATTACCTAAAAATAGTTTTGTAAATTTAATAATATCAGTATCAATTTTCATTATTTAATGTAATTATATTGTTAATTATCTTATTTTTGTGGTATCCAAATATTAAGTATAATTATTTTATTATCACTAATCTGGGTATCAACAAAATCGTCCTAAAACAATATAATTCATAATTGGCATAATTATAAAGGCAAATGAAAAACACAATAAAAGGTGATATTACTGAATTAGAAGTTGATGCTATTGTAAATGCAGCTAATAGCAATTTGCAAGGAGGTGGTGGTGTTGATGGTGCTATACATAAAGCTGCAGGAGCAGAGCTACTTAAGGCTTCTCTAGCACTAGGCGGCTGTCCTACTGGAGAAGCTAGGATTACTAAGGCTTTTAATCTTCCTTCTAAATATGTTATACATGCCGTGGGACCTATTTGGAAAGATGGCAATAGTAATGAGTTAGAGCTATTGAAATCAGCTTATTGGAATTCGTTGGTATTGGCACATGAGAATAATTGTAAAACAATAGCATTTCCAAATATATCTACAGGAGTATATGGAGTACCTAAAATTGAAGCTGCACATATAGCTCTAGAAACTGTTTCAAAGTATTTGAATGAGGTGAATTCTGATATAAGTGTTACTTTCGTTTGCTTTGATGAGCTTAATTTCCAAATATATAAAGAGCTTTGTCCTACATTTAAGCTTAATAATGATTAGTGTTCGACGCAGCTTTATTATGATAAAATAATTCAATCGATCTTATACGTAGGCACTTTCATAAGTGACATAAATACTTGTATACTAGTAGTTAAAATTGTATCTTGCAAAGAAATAAATCCCGATATCATAGAGTAAGAGCTCTAAATGGGGTTTAAAAAAATCTATATTAGCAAAATACAAAGATTTTCCGGATTACAGCACGAATTTTAATTTTTTAATTGAATATAGGAACTCAAGATTTCTTTGATATTCATCTTAAGGTTTTAATTACAATGGGGCTAGTTTCTCATCCTTTATCTTAGTCAAAAAGGGATTATAGATTCTCATAAACTCCCAAATCTGGAGTTGCGGCATCACGACTTACGCCATCTAAATCAAGAGTAGGAGCTATGCCAGCCTTGCCAGCATCTATTGCTGCGGAGTTTTCGCCTATATGATAGTCACCGGTATTTGATGTATTTTCAAAGTCTGGAGAATCGTTTTTAATAACTGAAATCCACAGTGTGGCATCAGATATATCTTGCTGGCTTTTTATAAGCCCATGGTCAAAAACAAAATCGAAATTTCCACCGCTAGTATTATTATCAACAAGAATCTCTTCTTCATTATTTCCATAAACTATGGAGTTATAGAAATTAGCTTCCAAGTCGAAAGGGTGAATTTGATCTAAATGGTCTTTATAATAGTTGTTTATATAAACAGTTGGTGTTTTGCGAGTATCATAACTCCAGTAGTTTGCAAAAGTACAATGTCTAAATTCATGTTCGCCACCCATAGTAATTGCAAGACAATATTGCTTGCAGTTGTTAATTAAAATATTTTCGCCATCAATACTATGCGCGCGGTTTAGTATTCCTACTCCCGACATATTTTCTATAATGGTATTGCTAATAATATTCTTATTGCCCATATCACTAGACAATAGTTCGGTTTGCAATCCTATAAAACCATTTCTTATAATAGCATAGTTTATAACATTATCAGCACTTCCTTCATTTATCCATATTCTATCCCATTGGCCAGGGAGGTTTTTATAATAATCCTCAGGTCTATCGCCTTGAAAGGTTACTGGCTCATTTAGTGTTCCATTAATTTTAATGTTTCCTCCTTTATAAACCCATAGTCCACCACCAGAATGAAAATATATCTCAGTTCCAGACTCTATTGTTAATGAAGCTGTGGAATCCACAACAGCGTATCCGTAAATAACTATTGGTTTATCGTTTGTCCAAGTGGTATCAACGCCTTCGCGAGCAACAATATTAATAGGAGGTAGACCGCTAATGTGCAAATTAGGAACAATAAAATATGCATCAACGCCAAAAGCAATCAAATCCACATCTTGGATGTTTCCATTGGTTTCGAAGATAATACTATCAGTTACTAACATGGGGCCAACGCCAGAGTTTGGGTCTATAGTAACTTCCACAAAAATATACATACTGTCATTTGCCGCAATTTCTACATTGGTATGCAAATACCCAGAAATGCCATCCACATTCATTCTATATGGAGAGTTAGCTCCTCCTGCAATAAAAAGCTGAGAAATATTTACGGGTTTATCCTCTTTATTTCTTACTAATAAAGTATAAGTAGATGAACCTATGGTTGTAAATAGTGTATCGAAAAGAATAGTGTCAGTTGAGAATCCTAAGCTAATATTTCCTTCGGCAAAACCATCATCTTTATTACATGATTGCGACAAAAAAGCTATGTTTAAAAGGCCTATTATAAATCCAAATGCAATAATTCTTTTTATTATTCTCATATTTTTATATTTTTATCGGCCATATGCAGTCGCATTATGATAATTAATTATTTCTTTTTGAGTTAATAATTATTTTTATAATGCTCATTTCATATTATATATTGTAACTATAATAATGCAAAAATATTATATTATGACAATAGGATTACAAAATGTTTTTCCTTACTTTTGCTTTGAAAAGAAACATAAAGCCATATTAGACTAGTAATATAAAACTATACTCATGAAAAAAAATATCTTTCTTATACTGTTTATATCAGTATTAGGTCTTTCAAATACTTTTGCCCAATGTACTCCAATCCCTTTTGGTGGTGGTGAACTCACTAATCCTGATACAGTTCAAGGAATTGCTCCTGCTGCTGAAACTCAGCCTTATTCTCAGATAATACATATGCGTATTCCAGCAGATACTATATATAATGGTGCAGTAATTCCCATAGATAGTATTGGAATAACTACTATTGTTGGCTTACCATTAAATATTACTTGGCTTACAAATATGGATAATAACTATTGGCCTGGTGATACTTTTGGATGTATAATTTTTGAGGGAACACCTGCTCTTGGCGATGCAGGGATATATTATATAGAAATAAATGTGGAAGTAAACGCTTTGGGAACGTCTATGCCTTACATAATGTATTATGATTTTGAGGTATTAGACACTAGTCATGTAGGAATTAAAATGGTTAAGCTTACTGATTTTAAATTGACGCAAAATCAGCCCAACCCTTTCAACTCTTCCACAAATATTAATTTCTTTATGCCCAAAGCTAATAATGTGCAATTTGTTGTATATGATATTCTTGGAAATATTGTTTATAGTAATGAATATTATTATAGTAGAGGTGTAAATACTATAACATTTAATAAATCTAATCTTAATAGTGGAGTTTATATTTACGAACTGGTAAACGGAAACAAGGCATTAAGAAAACGAATGGTAATAAGATAAATGTTTAAAGATATTATTACAGTATTAGGAACAAGTGGTGCAATTCCAATCAGAAATAGGAAACTAAGCTCTTATCTACTAGAAACAGAGCAAGATTCTATACTTTTTGATTGTGGTGAAGGTACTCAATTTCAGCTTTTTAGTTTTAAAAAGAGAATACATAAGATATCCAAGATTTTTATTACTCATTTGCATGGCGACCACCTATTAGGTTTGCCAGGTTTGCTATCCACTATGCATTTACTTGATAGAAATAAACCTATTAGCATTTATGGTCCTGAAGGTATTGAGGAGTTTATCAATTCCATAAATAAAATAATAAATTCAGAGCCCAAATTTGAAATAAAATTCCATATTATTAAAACAGATAGCAAAGTAGTAATATGCGAAAATAAGAAGTATAGCATATATGCTTTTCCTTTGCTCCATGGTATGGAAACTTATGGTTATCTGTATGAACAAAAAAAAGCAAATCCAAGAATTAATAAAGATTTCATAAAAGAAAATGAAATACCTAACGAATGGTTTAGTAAAATTAAGAAAGGTGAAGATTTTATCAATAATGAAGGGGTTGTTTTTGCAAATAAAGATATAACGAAGGAAGCTGATTCACCAAAATCTTTTGCTTATTGCACTGATACGGCATATTTTCCACAGATAGTTGACTATATTAAGAATGTGGATTTGTTATATCATGAAGCAACCTTTCTTATAAAAAATAATAAAGATGCTATTTCAAAAATGCATTCTACAGCCACTGATGCAGCGAATATTGCAAAAGATGCTAATGTTGGAAAGCTTATTATTGGGCATTTTTCTGCTAGATATAAAAAACTAAAACTTTTTGAGGAGGAAGCTAAAGAGATTTTCGAAAATACCAATATTGTTACCGAAGGATTAGTTATAGAGCTATAATTCGTGAATCTAAAGCAATTTATAAGGTGTTAGATTTAATTAAAATATTAAGTGTAACTTTACATTATAATAAAACGTCAACTAATATATTGAATAATAAATAATAAAACTGGCCATAAAATAATAAAAATATAACATTAGCGTGATATTGAAAAGGTCGTTTGATATACTCGCATTTAAAATAAAATTTATGAAAAACTTTTTCAAATATACTTTAGCCACTATTTTGGGCGGTATAATTACTTTCTTTTTAGCATTTTTGATTTTTGCTGGCATTATTGGCGGCATAGTTGCATCTTCTGGCGATGACTCGTCTGTAGTTGTTAAGGAAAATACTATCCTTAAAATACAGTTTAAAGAAGCAATAGTAGATAGAGAGCCTTTAGATCCAATGGCCGATTTTAATTTCACAGGTGATAAGGATAACAGTATTAAAGGATTAAACACTATTCTTAGAAGTATTAAAGCCGCTGCAGAAGACGATAATATATCAGGTATTTACTTGGATGTTAATACTTTTGCTGGTGGTGGTTTGGCTACTCTTGAGTCTGTACGAAATGCTCTATTGGATTTTAAAACTAGTGGCAAATTTATATATTCTTATGCCGAAGGTTATAGTCAGAAGGCGTATTATATTGCCTCTGTATCGGATAGTATATTTGTAAACCCAGCAGGGTCTGTAGAAATTGCTGGTATAGGAGCTCAGCTAATGTTCTTTAAGAATGCCCTTGATAAGTTTGGTGTAGAAATGCAAATAATCCGTGGCCCAAATAATAAGTTTAAGAGTGCTGTTGAACCATTTATGTATGATAAAATGTCTCCTGCTAATCGTGAGCAAATGAATGTATTTCTTGGTTCTATCTGGAATAATATGGTTGCACAAATGTCTGAGAGTAGAGGTGTTTCTACTACTGATTTTAATATTTATATTGATAGCCTATGGGCAAGTGATCCTAATCGTGCGTTAGAGCTTAATCTAATTGATGGTGTGAAATATATTGATGAAGTTAGAGAAATATTGGCTGCTAAAGTAGGTGTTGAATATAAAGATATGGAAACTATTTCTCTAGCTGATTATTCAACTACAGTGAGTAAAAAGAATGTACTTGCTAAAGAAAAAATAGCAGTGATATATGCAGTAGGTGAAATAAAATCTGGCGAAGGTAATGACGAAATTATTGGTTCAGACAGAATTGCAAAGGCAGTATGCAAAGCCAGAAAAGATACTACAATTAAAGCAATAGTACTTCGTGTGAATAGCCCAGGAGGAAGCGCATTAGCTTCTGAGGTTATGTGGAGAGAATTAGTACTTGCAAAAAACACAAAACCACTAGTTGTTTCCATGGGAAATTATGCAGCTTCGGGTGGATATTATATTGCTTGTATGGCTGACAAAATTGTAGCTCAGCCTAATACTCTTACAGGGTCTATTGGTGTATTTGGAATGATTCCTAATTTCAAAAAGCTTATGAATGAGAAGATAGGAATTACTACTGATCAGGTTTCTACAAATGCAAATTCTGTAATGGGTGTATTTACTCCTCTAACTCCTTATCAAATTAAGACCATTCAAAAAGGAGTTGTACGTATTTATGGAACTTTTATCTCGCATGTAGCTGAAGGTAGAAATATGACCGTAGAGCAGGTAGATGCAATAGGACAGGGTAGAGTATGGAGTGGAACTAATGCTGTTGAAATTGGCCTTGTGGACGAAATTGGAAACCTTGATAGAGCTATAGAAATAGCTGCTGAAATGGCAAATATTGAAGAATATAAAATTAAGGAATTACCTAAACGTAAGAATCCACTAGAAGAAATGTTTAAGCAGTTTGGCTCAAATGTAAAACTGAAATTAGTTAAGAATGAGCTGGGTGATAATGTTAAGTATTATAATTATTTACAGACTCTTAAAAATATGGACGGTGTTCAAGCAAGACTTCCTTACTTTATTGATATAAACTAATAATATCATATACTAAAATATTTAAAACCCCAATTTGATAAATTCAAATTGGGGTTTTATTGTTTTGAGAACTATTTATTAATTCTTAAATTAAAATACGTTTTGCAAATTCGTTTAAATCAACTCCATCTAAATTTCCAGAGGTCATAATTAATAGATTTTTGTCACTATAATCTATATCTAACAAAAAATTCTGAAGTTTTTCGGATTCTGTAAAAACCAATAAATTATCATTACCAAAACCATCAATTACTTGCTGTGGACTTATTGGAGGTAGCTTTTTATGCTCTAAAGTATGTGGGCTATAGTATACTATGGCTATATCCGCTTCATTCATTGCGTTTTTGTAATGCGAAAGAAAATCGGTACTTAGTGAACTAAAAGTATGAAGCTCCATGCAAGCTACTAATTTGCGCTTAGTAAATTGATGTTTCATTGCTGAGGTAGTAGCCATAAGCTTGGAAGGGCTATGGGCAAAGTCTTTGAATACTTTTGTATTATCGTTTTCAGCAATAAGCTCAAGTCTATTTGATGCTCCTTTGAAACTGCTTATGGATTTGTAAAACTCATGCTTATTAATCCCAATCTGCTCGCAAACCAATTGTGCGCCATTTAGGTTCATTAGATTATGATCCCCAAAAACCTTAAGAGAGTATTCTTTACCTTCTACATTTATATGTGTAATGCCATTATTGTCAATCCTATGTTTAGGAATACCGTAGGCTAATTTCTTTAAATCAGTATTTGTGTTTTTGGCTATTGTATTTAACTCTTTATCTTGGTTGCAATATATTAAAGCACCATTTTTATCTATTAAATCAATAAAAGTACTAAACTGACTTACATAATTATCAAATGTAGGAAATACATTTATATGATCCCAAGCTATACCACTCAATAGGGCAATATGTGGCATATATAAATGAAATTTAGGACGCCTGTCGATAGGAGAGGTTAGGTACTCATCACCTTCAATAACCATATACTTAGCACTATCAGTTAGCTTCACCATCACCTCAAAACCTTCGAGCTTGGCACCTACCATATAATCGGTTTCAATATTTTGCTCCTGCATTACATGCAATATCATGGATGTAATTGTAGTTTTGCCATGGCTACCACCAATCACAATACGGGTTTTATCTTTTGACTGTTCGTATAGAAACTCAGGGTAGGAGAATATCTTAATACCTAATTCTTGAGCTTTTAATAATTCAGGATTATCAATGCGTGCATGCATACCTACAATTATAGCATCTAAATCCTTACTAATATTCTTAGGATTCCAACCATCACTCTCAGGTAGAATATTATATTTCTTTAATCGTGATTTTGAAGGTTCAAAAATCTCATCATCAGAACCACTTACTTCATATCCTTTTAAATGCAATGCTATTGCTAAGTTATGCATTGCACTGCCACCAATTGCTATAAAATGTATCTTATTCATTTGTTCTATATTTTCAGATAATAAAGTATAAAAGTATAAGTTTAGTTGGAAATTTATATTTAATAATAAATAAGTTTTCAGCTTAATATTGTTGAAAATACATATGTCAATTAATTATTACTAAGGTCTAAGCTATATTTTCTTTACTTTGAGCTATAAATACACTATTTTTGCAAGGCTAAATATTAAAAATAGCACATTTATATATACTAATAAGTTTGTTTTATGCCTTCAGTCTGTTTAAATTTTGAAATAAATCATATAGATAATATATTAAATATTAAGGGAATAGATAGTTTGAATGAGAATTCAATAAAGAAAATTTCTAACGATATTGTTATAAATCATTATTTAAAAGTAAATAAGGTATTATCTGAAATTAGTGATGAGTTTGGAAGCCTATTTAAATATAGTATCAGCATTTCAAATGAAACACTGCTTCATTATAGAAAGTATGCCCCTGAGTTTTTAAAGAGTATAAGTGTGCTAAATAAAAGATCTATAGCTATTAATAGCACAATATCTAATGTTTATAGTATTGATAGCAAGAATAAGTTAAACAATGAGATTGCTGATAATAGCGAGTTAATTTACGACCTATTGGGATTTAAATCTTCAGATATACTATTTGCTAACAACTTTGTATGTGCTGATTTATTAAACAATATTGATAGTACAACCATAGGAGCAATATGGGCTAATAATAATTTATACAAAGACTATATTAATGAGGTATTGCTAATAGATGAGGCTATTGATTTGAAATTACTGCAAGCAGAAACAGATTTACAAAGTGCTTTTATGAACGATACCCTTGACTTAGCAAGTATAATAAATACACTGAACTCTAAGCCAGATAATACTCAGGTAGTTAATATCAATATTAATTATTCTGATTTTATAAATAATGATGTTTTATTGAAAAAACTAAGGGATTTTCCAGAAATACTAATGAGTGAGAGTAATTATGCTTTTAGCTCATCATCCGAACTTATTAATCATGTGCAGGCAGTAAGCATTCCAAATAATAATAAAAAACTTGATGATACTATAGCAGATATATTAATGAGAGACGAAAAATCGAAAAGTTTTGCCACTCATATTAATAGTATCAATGCCGATATTAATAAATGCAAGAATATAGAAAAATCTGAATTATGGAAATCAGTCAGTTCTTTGAATATGGTTTCTAATATTAATAATGAAGTATATTCTAAAGCCTATATTGTTAGGCTATTAGGTATTTCTGATTCTTTTGAAAATATAATTGATAATAAATTTGAAGAGTTAATTAATACTCTTGATGTATGCCTTGAAGAGGATAATTTGAAGAATTCGCAATATAGATTTGCTGATATTGAAACAATGCCAAAGGTAAAGCTCCGAAAGCTTTTTAAAGGTATTGATGCAAGCACAATATATTTTTCATTGCAAAATCAAAGTATAATTCTAAAAGATAGGGTACTCTCTAATATTCCGTATAAAATATTAGATAAAGTTGAAGAGCAAATGCAAAATGAAACAACTAATGACAATAAGGTAGAAGTGCGTAATGCTAGGCGTAGATTATTAAGCAAACTTAAGAAACTAAGCTAGTATGTTGTACAAAAGCATTTATAGGATATTAGTTTTTATACTAATTCAATTAATTGGTTTTAGTGCTTACTCACAGTTTGATTCAAATTATGTGTTTCTCACTAAGGATAAGTTTACTGTTTATCCTTTATTCGAATCTTCTATTTCCGACTTCTATTACGATTATAATCATAAAAATGGCGATATTACAAGCTTATCTTATGATACACGGCAATATAATAGCTTAGGCTTTGGAGCGAGTTTCTATAGATTCGGCTTCAGCCTAACTCTAGAGTTACCACGTTCTAGTATTCCTCAGCTTCAAAATCTAAAGGCCTTTGCTTTTAAAGGAGGCTATTCTTATCGTCGTTTTTTTGGAGAGCTACGTATTAAAACTTTTTCTGGAGTAGAGGAAAAGATTGTATATCCAGATTATAATATCCAAGTTTATAAAATCAGAAAGGATATAAAAATAAATCAATATGGTGGACATATTTACTATTTCTTTTCAAAAAAGTATAATTTTGATGCTAGTTTTAAGAATTATAATATACAACGCAAAAGTGCTATAAGCCCTTTTATTAATGCAGGAATCAACTATTATAACATAAATGGTGATTTTCTATTGTCTGATTCACTAAGTTTTAATGTGGAAGATATTATTACTGATATTAATAATACTTCCTTTCGTATAATTCCTAGCTTTGCAGCCACAGGAGTATATAAAGGTTTTTATATTGCTGCTATGGTTGGAGCTGGAATTGGTTTTAATAGGAATAACGTAGAACTTAACAACCATCACTCTATAGTATATGGTATTATGCCATTATTTGAATTTAATAGCTCTGTTGGTTATAATTCAGAAAACTTTTTTGCTTCATTTGTTTTTACTATCGAAACCGATAGATTAGAATATAATAACTCGTACTTAGGAACCATCCATACAATGTGGAATATTAAAATTGGAAAAAAAATAAATATAAAACACCTCGGAAAAATAGGGCCTTATCTTTAGAATTAACAACTTTATTTAGTTATTATGGTTACTAAAGAATAAGAAGATGAAATGTGAAACCCCTGTTTTAAGAATAGCAATAAGCTGTAAAATTGTGAATCAATAATTAGGATTTTAACTTAATGATTGTTTTTTTTAAGTGTAAATTATGCTATTATGTTAATTTTTCCTCTTTAACGAATTTACAAAATGATACTTAGGCGAATCATTAGGTTTGTATTCCCAAATAATTGCTACAGGATATGGGTTTTGCCAATTAGATTCCAGCTCTATTTCATAATTCTTTTCTATAAATGAATTATAATCAGGATTTTTAGCAATTTGTTCACCGTAGGCATAAGTAGATAGTGAACTTCTACGGACAACAAAATCATGCGTATAATCATCATTAGGGTACGAATTGCTTACACCTTGTTGTTGAAAATCAATAGGAGCATTTGAGCTTCCATCTATACCATCCTCAAGTATAATTATGCTTAAATAATATACGCCAGAATTTTGAATATAGAATTGCGTTTTTGTTTTTATGGTCATTTTATTATTATCAATACTATAAGAGTAATCAACACCCGCATCAGCATCACCACTATTAAGCAATTGAACCATTTCATTAATATTAGCTGTTTTAATATCCCCAACCCAAAACGCAGGAATACCGCCATTTGGAGATCTTTCTGATGCAAAGGAAAGATATAGCGCATTTTCCATTGGATCACCACTAACATGTATGGATAGTATAGCACCATTGGGAGCAAGAGTAGCCATATCGTGAATTAATGGTATACCCCAAATGCCACAATACTCACACCATGCAGCAGTATAGTTAATTGCAAAACCATTTTGTTCAATTTTAGGAATTAAATATCGACTTATAACTACAGTTTTAATAACTTCTACTGCACTATTGCCTGCTTCATCTTTTACATTGTATTTTATTATATATGTTCCAATAGTAGTTGTATCAACGGTGCCAGTTACAATCACTTTATAGGTAATATCTCCATCTATATTGTCAGTAGCTTTATAACCTAAATCAATGTATGAGCTATCTTGAAAAATGGAAATAGTATTATCTCCAATAATATTAATTGAAGGAGCAGTAGTGTCTTTATCCTCTTCCTTTTGACAAGAAAATAATACAACTATAAATGCAAGTACTAAAAATGTTAATTGTTTCATATGATTTTTTTATTAAACTATTAAATAGAAAGTGTAAAAAACAGTCTATTTGCCTATATTATTATATAAAACAAAGATAAAAAAAGTTTTACACTTTATGGTTTATTGTTTGTATGAATAAATGCTTTAGCTTAAGCACCTATTTATCTATTAATATACACTGTTATCTTATCGATAGTATTGATCCCTAAATACAACAAAGGTTTTAAATTCTTAATATTCAAATAAATAAGATGTTCTCGATTTCATTATAAGTCCTAATATCTAATTTTTTATAGTGTATTCCTCCATTAAATAAATTCTTTATTGACTCATAATAATAGAGATTTATAATTTATGCGCTACAGGGTTTAGAGTGGAAATAAGTTTAATGATGATACAAAGTAAAGATAATAATTACTACTATCTATTTAAAAATGGGTTTAATATTTATATTATTTCTCTTCATTTTATAAAAAACACTCTAAATATATTTTTATTCTTAATATATTTACAAATATAATTAAATGATAATTAGGATAATAAGAATAGTTTTAAAAATATTTCATTATTTTTTACATAAATAGTTCGCATGCGTACTATTTTTCCCTAATTTTGTACGCATGCATACTAAATGTGAGAATTATTAATTATTGAATTAATTTAATAAAAATAATATCTCACAGAATGCTATCAAAACACTAAAAATCGGATATTATTATCCCTGTTCATATTATTTAAAAAGATGCAATTAAACGAAACAATAGAATTTTACTCAAAAGCCTCCTCAATGGCATTAAAACGGATGTATAATTTGGTTGGAGCAGAATATGGAATAACACAAACAATAGGTTTTGTATTAGTTTATATTTCAAAAGAAGGTATTTCTCCTGGGAAATTATCAGAAAAGCTAGAGATGAAAAAATCAAGCCTTACACGTTTATTAAATAATATGGAGAAAGAAGGTTGTATTTATAAAAAAAGTGACCCCAAAGACAAAAGAATTACCAAATTATTTCTTACAGATAAAGGACTAGAGCGCCGACGAATAGCTAAAGATAAAGTTCTTAGTTTTAACGAGCGCATAATGAACTCTGTAAGTGAGGATGAGCTTGATGCTTTCATAAAAGTTTCTAAAATAGTAACAAGTGAAGTTGATAAAATTATTAAAAAGAAATAACCCATAATCTAACAATGGTTTTTCCTGATATTTATTAGGACAACCCTAAAAACATATATAATTATGAATCGCAAAATTAAAAAGATTGCAATATTAGGTTCTGGAGTAATGGGCTCTGGTATTGCATGTCATTTTGCCAATATAGGAGTAGAAGTGCTCTTGATAGATATTGTGCCTAATGAACTTACCGACAAAGAAAAAAAGCAAGGTATTACTGCAGAGAGCAAAGTATTCAGAAACCGTATTGTTAATAATGCTTTAACTGCTGCACTAAAATCTAAGCCAAGTCCAATTTACAAAAAGTCGTTTGCCACTAGGATTACTACTGGCAATTTTGACGATGACTTGAAACAAATTAAAGATTGTGATTGGATTATTGAAGTTGTAATTGAAAGACTTGATATTAAACAATCAGTTTTTACTAATGTTGAAAAATATCGTAAAAAGGGTAGCTTAATAACTACTAATACATCAGGCATATCAATAGAGGCAATGCTTGAAGGTAGGAGTGATGATTTTAAGGCTAATTTCTGTGGAACTCACTTTTTTAACCCACCGCGTTATTTGCAGCTTTTTGAGATTATTCCTTCAACGAAGACAAATCCTGAAGTTTTGGAATTCTTAACTGATTATGCTGGTCGTTTTTTAGGTAAAACCGCAGTATTGGCAAAAGATACTCCTGCATTTATTGCAAATAGAATAGGTACATACTCTATTATGGACTTATTTAATAATGTAAAAGAGTATGATTTAACAATTACAGAAATTGATAAGCTTACTGGGCCACTTATTGGTAGAGCAAAATCTGCTACTTTCCGTACTGCTGATCTTGTTGGACTTGATACATTAGTACATGTTGCTAATAATATAAAAGAAACTACCAATGATGAAGCCAACGAGGCTTTCTCTATACCATCATACGTTGATACTATGTTGGAAAATAAATGGTTAGGATCTAAAACAAAGCAAGGTTTCTTTAAGAAAGTTGTTGAAAATGGTAAAAAGAAATTCTTAACACTTGATTTTGATACTTTAGAATATTCTGAAGATAAGAAACCAAAATTTAAGGTTTTTGAAAAGACTAAAGGTGTTGATGATATAGGAAAGCGCGTAGCAATATATATGAAAGATGATACTAAAGTTGGCGATTTTTATCGAAAGTCATTTTATGGTCTTTTTCAGTTTGTATCTAATCGTATTCCTGAAATTACTGAGGATATATATAAGGTAGATGATGCTTTAAACGCAGGCTTTGGCTGGAAGTTAGGCCCATTTCAAACATGGGATTCAGTGGGAGTAGAGGAAAGTGTAAAGGCTATGGAAGAAATAGATAAGAAGCCTTCGCAATGGGTTTATGATATGTTGGATGCAGGAGTAAAAAGCTTTTATAAAATAGAAAAAGGTCTTAAGTATTATTACGATTTAAATACTAAAGCTTATAAGGTTATTCCAGGTCAAGAAGCAACACTTTCGTTGGCAAATCTTAGAGAAGATAATATTGTTTGGGAGAATAATGATGTTTCAATTATTGATTTAGGTGATGGCGTGTTAAATGCTGAGGTTCATACTAAAATGAATACTATTGGAGAAGGTGTATTGATTGGTATAAACAAAGCTGTTGACCTTGCTGAGGCAAGTTATAAGGCTTTAGTAATATCTAATGAAGGAGAGCATTTTTCTGCAGGTGCAAATGTGGGCATGATATATATGCTAGCTATAGAGCAAGAGTGGGAAGAGCTTGATATGGCCATTCAATGGTTCCAAAAAACAACAATGAGATTACGTTATTCTTCAATACCTGTAATTGCTGCTCCTCATGGAATGGCTTTAGGTGGAGGATGCGAAATTTGTATGCATAGTGATAAAGTTATTGCTCATGCAGAAACATATATGGGCTTAGTAGAATTTGGTGTTGGCCTTATCCCTGGTGGTGGTGGTACCAAAGAATTTGCCTTACGCCTTGGTGACGAACTTAAGGCAGGAGATGTAAGAACCAATGCTTTTCTTAATAGATACTTAAGTATTGGTCAAGCAAAGGTTAGTACTTCTGCTTACGAAGCTTTTGATTTAGGTTATATGCGCGAAGGTGTAGATGAGGTAATTGTATCTCGTGCACACCAACTAGCATACGCTAAGCAAGCCGCATTACAAATGGCTGATAAAGGTTATTCTCAACCAGCTCCTCGTAATGATATAAAGATATTAGGTAACGAAGTTATGGGATTAGTTTATGTTGGTGCTGATGGTTTTACCGAAGGGCATTATATGAGCGAGCATGATAAGCTTATTGCAGAGAAACTTGGTTGGGTTATGGCTGGAGGCGAAATCTCCGTTCCTATGACAAAAGTATCGGAACAATATTTATTGGATTTAGAGAGAAGAGCTTTCCTTGAGTTATGTACTAAACGCAAAACTCTTGAGCGTATCCAAAGTATTATTACTAAAGGCAAAATTCTTAGAAACTAAAATTATATTTTGGTTAGAGAATAATTAATTACACAATAGAAAAACAAAGAATATGAACGCATATATAGTAGCGGGATACCGCTCAGCAATAGGTAAAGCACCACGAGGAACATTGAAATTTACTCGTCCTGATGATATTGCAGCAACTGTAATTCGTCATTTGATGAATGATTTTCCTCAAATAGAGAATGAGAAGATTGATGATATAATTGTTGGTAATGCATTCCCAGAGGCAGAGAGTGGCTTTAATATGGGTCGAATGCTCTCGCTTATGTCTATGGACACCGTAGAAGTGCCAGGGTCAACTATTAATAGATACTGTGCTAGTGGAATAGAATCTATAGCAATAGCTACTGCTAAAATAAAATCAGGAATGGCTGATATTATTATTGCTGGTGGAGCCGAAACAATGTCGATGATATCCATGGGAGGATGGAGGCAAGTTCCTAATCCTGAGATTGCTAAGAATAACCCTAAGTGGTATTTATCAATGGGATTAACCTCGGAAATGGTTGCTAGAGAATATAAGCAAAACAGAGAAGAGTTGGATATTTTTGCAGCAAAATCTGTTGAGAAAGCTGTAAATGCTATTGATAAAGGATATTTTAAAGATCAAATAGTTCCTTTAAATATTAAGGAGAATTATTATGCTGATGGCAAAATGAAAACTCGAACTAAAGTGTTTGATATGGATGAAGGACCACGTAGAGGTACTACTGCTGCTGGTTTATCAAAACTTCGCCCTGCATTTGCTGCTGATGGAATTTCTACAGCTGGTAACTCTTCGCAAATGAGTGATGGAGCTGCTTTTGTTCTTGTGGTTTCTGAGCAAGCTGTTAAGGATTATAACTTAACACCGATTGCACGCCTTGTTGATTATCAAGTGGCAGGAGTAGAGCCTTATAAAATGGGTGTTGGTCCTATCGCGGCAATTCCTAAAGTACTTAAGCATGCAGGAATGAAACTTAATGATATGGACTTAATTGAGCTAAACGAAGCTTTTGCTACTCAAAGTATTGCCGTAATTAAAGATTTAGGAATTAATCCTGATATCGTTAATGTAAACGGTGGAGCTATTGCCTTAGGTCATCCTTTAGGAGCTACCGGTGGAAAACTTACCGTACAAATACTTAATGAACTTAAGCGCCAGAACAAGAAATATGGCATGGTTACTATGTGTATTGGTTCGGGTCAAGGAGCAGCAGGTATATACGAGCTACTTTAATAATGTTAGTTGTTTGTGGTTTGTTATTTATTGTTTTAACAACCACTAACAACAAACAATCAACAATAAAAAACAAATTACGAACATATAAAACAAAAGATAATGTCAAAGATTTTAAAAGGTGGAGAATTCTTAATAAAGGAAACAAATTTCGAAGATATATTTATTCCTGAGGAGTTTAACGAGGAGCAAAGAATGATTGCAAAATCATGCAAAGATTTTACTGATACACGAGTATTGCCAAATATAGATCAGTTAGATACTCACGATCGTGAGTTATTAGCTCAATTAATGAAAGAGGCTGGTGACTTAGGTCTTTTAGGAATATCTATTCCTGAAGAGTATATGGGTTTCAACCAAAATTTTGTTACATCAATGCTTGCTCTTGAAGAAATGGGCAAAGGCTATGGATTTGCAGTTGCGTATTCAGCACATACAGGTATTGGAACATTACCAATTTTGTATTTTGGAACTGATGCTCAAAAAGAGAAATATTTACCAGGTTTAGCTACTGGCGAAACTGTTGGAGCATATTGCCTAACAGAGCCTGATGCTGGCTCCGATGCTAATAGTGGTAAATCTCGTGCAATATTGAGTGAAGATGGCAAATCATATAACCTTAATGGTGTAAAGATGTGGATTACCAATGGTGGAATTGCAGATTTACTTATTGTATTTGCAAAAATTGGTGACGATAAAAATCTTAGTGCATTTATAATTGATGCTAAAAGTGAAGGAATTACTATTGGAGTGGATGAAGAAAAACTTGGTATAAGAGGTTCTTCAACAGTACAAGTATTCTTTGAGGATGTAAAAGTACCAGTAGAGAATCTTTTGGGTGCTCAAAATAGTGGTTTTAAGATAGCCTTATATATTCTTAATTTAGGCCGTATTAAGCTTTCTGGTGCAACTATAGGTGCTTCAAAGGCAACTATCGATGTAAGTATAAATTATGCAAATGAGCGTAAGCAATTTAAAACAGCTATTTCTAACTTTGGAGCTATAAAGTATAAAATTGCTGAAATGACTATAAGAACTTTTGTTAGTGAGTCGCTTACATATAGAATTTCACAAAATATTGATGATGCAATAAACGAAGCTGTAGCTGATGGAGTAGAGAAAGGTAAGGCAAGTGTTGAGAGTCTTCGTCAGTATGGTATTGAAGCTTCAATTGCAAAGGTGTTTGGCTCTGAAGCATTGGATTATGTTGTGGATGAGGCCGTTCAAATTCATGGTGGTATGGGATATTCAGCAGAGAGTGCCGTAGAAAGAGCATATCGTGATAGCCGTATCAACCGTATTTTTGAAGGAACTAACGAAATCAACCGTATGGTTACTGTTGGTGAGCTTATTAAACGTGCTATGAAAGGTGAAATTGATATGATGACTCCTGCAATGGCAGTTTCTGAAGAGTTGATGGGAATTCCTGATTTTGGAAGTATTTCTATGGATTATTTTGAGGAATACCATGAAAATATTAAGAAGTTTAAGAAAAGTATTTTAATGGTTTCTGGTGCTGCATTACAAAAGTATATGCAAGATATTAATAATGAGCAGGAGCTACTTATGAATGCTGCAGATATGCTTATGTATACTTATGCTGCTGAATCTACATTACTACGAGTTCAGAAACTAGATAGCATATTAGATGAAGATAAGATGAGTATTTATAAGAGCATATTAGATGTTGTAATGTACGACTACGCTCACTTAATTAATAAATTAGGTGTAGATGGCATTAATTCATTTTCTGAAGGTGATGAGCAAAAAGCAATGCTTATGGGCATGAAGCGATTCACTAAAATTAAATCAGTAAATGTTGTTAAAGCTCGTAGAAATATAGCTGAGGCTCTTATTGAAGAAAATAAATATACTCTTTAATTTAAGAGTAATTTGTTTTGGTTATTACGTTTTTCTAAAAACGTAAATAACTTTAATTACAGTTGTTCTGTAATTATTTACTGCACAATTTCCCCTAATAGTAAGGGGATTGTGGATTGTGTTAGTTTTATTCGAATGATTATTCATTCGGTGTTTGTTCAAATTAGAAGTATAGGGGCTCTCGCCCTTATACTTTCTATAATTTGTAAATCAAACATATTTTAAAGAATAGAAAATTATTTTATAAGTATTATATGGATTTAAGAAAATCATTATTAAATAAGTTTAAGATAAAGTTGTTTTTCTTACAACGAATGCCAATGGGATTCCTTGCAGGCATGCGAGTTTTGAAATTTACTGATCACGACTGCGAGGTTAGTGTACCGTATAATACAATAACTAAAAATCCATTTAAATCTGTGTACTTTGCGGTTCAAGCTATGGCTGCTGAATTATCTACAGGAGTAGTAGCAATGGAGGCTGTAATGAAAAGCAGCGAAAAAGTTTCTATGTTAGTTTTTGATATGGATGCTAAGTTTACAAAAAAAGCCCGATCTAAAATAGTTTTTACCTGCAATCAGGTAGAAGAAATAAATAATGCGGTGAAAGAAACTGTAGAAACAGGAGAAGGCGTAACTATCAATGTAAAATCAATAGGAATTGATATAGATGGTGATGTTGTCTCTGAATTTAATTTCACTTGGACATTTAAAAGAAAATAAACTTTAAATATTAACATATAAATCACAAGAATAATACAAACCAAATAAAACCAGCGTCATGTCAATACTAAAAACATTTGAAATTTTAGAGAAAAATAAAGAAATTAATCCTAACGACATAATATTGTCGGTAAAGCGAAATGATCAATGGGAGGGATTCACTGCCGAACAGTTTATTGAATATCGCAATAATTTCAGTTTAGGTTTACTAGCTTTAGGCTTTAAGAAAGAAGATAAAATTCTTACGATTTCTAATAATAGACCCGAATGGAATTTTATTGATATGGGAATGAGTCAAATAGGAGTGGTGCATGTACCTGTATATCCTAATATGGGTAAATTAGAATATGATTATATTCTTGATCATTCTGATGCAAAAATGGTAATTTCAGGCACTGAAGAGCATTATAAAATTGTAGAAGAATCCATAAAGCAGAATTCAAATATTAATATGGTTTATACAATAGATAAGGTTTCTAATGTTGATTGTTGGGAAGATATTGTAGCTCTTGGAAAAAGCAAAAGTGATGAATTATTAGCTGAGTTCAAAAAACGAAAAGGCGAGGTAGAATTAGATGATCTAACATCAATTATATATACTTCGGGAACTACAGGTCGCTCAAAAGGCGTTATGCTAAGCCATAGAAATATAATGGCAAATGTAGATGCTACTAATGAATTTATGCCAGTGGAACCAGGTGATAAATACCTTAGTTTCTTACCATTATGTCATATTCTAGAGCGCATGGTTAATTACCTTGTACTTTATAATGGCTGCAGTGTATATTATGCTGAGAGCATACAAACTGCAGGAGATGATATGCGCGATATAAAACCAGATGGTTTTACAAGTGTGCCTAGAGTTTTAGAAAAAACTTACGATAAGATACTTGCCAAAGGTAAAGACCTAAGTGGAATAAAGAAAATGTTATTTTTCTGGGCTATAGAATTGGGAGTAAAATACAATCTGCCTAAAGAAAGCTCAATGTGGTATAAAATTCAGCATAAGATAGCTGATAAGCTTATATATAGCAAATGGCGCGAAGCTCTTGGTGGAAATATTAAAATAATAATAAGTGGTGGTGCAGCGCTCCAAGAGCGTTTAGCAAGATCGTTTAATGCAGCTGGTATTCCAGTAATGGAAGGTTATGGTATGACAGAAACATCACCAGTAATTTCGGTGAATCATGAGTATAACGATGGTATAAGGTTTGGTACTGTTGGGCCAATTCTTAATAATGTAGAGATTAAAATTGAAGAAGACGGCGAAATATGTATGAAAGGCCCTAGTCAAATGCTTGGATATTATAAAGATGAGGAGAAAACTAAAGAAGTAGTAGATGCTGACGGTTGGTTGCATACTGGAGATATTGGAGAGGTTGATTCTGATAACTTCCTTAAAATTACTGATAGAAAAAAGGAGATTTTTAAACTTTCTACAGGAAAATATGTTGCACCTCAAATTCTTGAGAATAGAGCAAAAGAGTCGCAGTTTATTGAGCAGATATTAGTTGTTGGAGAAGGTGAGAAGTTTACCGCAGCAATTATTAGTCCTGCCTACGAATTTTTGCATAGTTGGGCTGCTGTAAAGAAGATTCATTTCCGTGATAATGTTGATTTAATTAAAGATGAAAAAGTGGTAGCTAGAATACAACTTGAAGTGGATAAGATAAATGAAAATCTTGGTCATGAGCGCCAAATTCGTAAATGGGCACTTACTTGCCGCGAATGGACTCCGGAAACTGGCGAACTTTCACCAACGCTAAAGCTTAAACGTAAATTCTTAAAGAATGTTTATACAAAAAAGCTTGATTTTATTTATGGATACTCTGAAGAAACTGGTAATTTAGGTCTTAGAGAAGAAATGAATAATAAGGAAACTAAGTAGATAAATATTTACATAATTAAAAAGGAGCAAATCGTTTGATTTGCTCCTTTTTTTATCTTATTGTTTTGGGTTCTACTGTATTTGTTCTAGGTATTCGGGACAAATCGTATATTAAGTAATCTTGTATTAATTAATGTACTTTATAATTGAAATCCACTTCAATGGCTATCAGGACTGTTTTACTGAATACCGATTACCGATTACGATGAAATTTATTACCAGTATTATTATTAAAACCACTCTGAACTTTTAGAATCTTATATTTTCCCTACCTTAATACTTCCAAGCTACTTTCACCATAGATATCCTTACCAAGTAGGTAATCCAATGGGCGAGTAATATTATCAAAGACAAAATATTGAACTGTTACTACATAATCAAATCCATCTACTAGAGCATACATTCTGTCCACATCATAAGATATTACCTCTCCATTAAAATCAGGCTTATTGGTAAAGTTATTTCTACGATACATTCGTACTTTGGTAACTTGTTGAGCAATATTTGTAACTGATAAGGTAATATATGGCGCATTTGACTGTAGTGAATCGTAACGCTGCTGAGGAATATTATCCAATAGTGTTTCAAAATTTACGTTTCTAAAGAATGCCAGTTCTTGTAAAACCCTAACGGTATCATAATTATGAACCTTTTTATTACTTGAAAGGGCTGTTAAATTATAGTTTCTATTACCAATACTATTAATTATATATGACTGATTTGGGTTTTCTCCAAATTCTACCTTTACACTTACAATTGATTTAATAGGAAGTTTAAAAATATTATGGTTAAGCCAATCTGCAAAATTAGCAGAAAACCTCTCAGATAAATAGCCATTAAAACCAGGTAGATAAGTAACGTATAGCTCATCAGAATCTTCCATTTTCATAATGGTACCTTTATGATTTCTAGTAGGAGGGCCTACATAGAAAACCAATATCTTACGTTTGCTTTTAAAAAAATCGATGCCAAATATTTTGAATAGAGGTTCATTTCCATAAATCTCTACCTTGGTAGAGTTGGTGGCCATTTTGCTGATATAGCTATTTCGTGCTGATTTTGATACTGGAGTTTTAACCTCTATATACATAAGAGTACGCAATAGGATATCAACATTTTCGCCAATAGCTATGTTATCTCCATTCACATACCAAATATTATTTCTTTTTTCAAGGCTTACATGCTGCTCTTGTTTATTTACCATAAATATTTGCTCAACGCTAGCGGTATCATAGAGTATAAAATCATTGCTGATGGTACTACTCTTATCATTATTAATGGAAATAATGGCAATTACGATGGCTATCGCGCTGAAAGCTAGTATAAATATAGTCTTTTTAATCATAATATTATATTGAGGTATTATTTTGTAATAGCGTATTTCTTTCGCTTAATAAAGCCAATAATCAACCCTAAACTAATGATTAAAACTATTGGTAAGAGTGTATTAATAAGCTGCCATTTGAGTTTGTCTTTTGCAATCTTATCTTTATCTAATAATCTAATTTTATATTGCTTATTTCTTAGTTCTATAAGAACATTATCTCCTAACATATAATTTACTGCATTGAGAATAAACTTCTTATTATCAAACATACGTTTAGAGTATCTATCGTATCCTAATGGGTATGGTGAACGACCTTGCGAAGAAGACATGGTTTGATTTCTGATAATGTCTCCATCAGAAATAAATAATTGAGACGTTACAGGGCTTTTATAAGTAATATCAAGCATTTTTTTCTGTTCCATTATTCTAGGGTCAATCATTCTGTTTTCAAATACAGAAGTAAATTCACCTTCTACAAGTATAGCAATAGGTTGTTGAGGGCTATAATATAACGATGGGTTTGGGCCTCGATATATTATATCTACCAAGTCGATAAGAGCAGGAGCAGGCATAAGCCTAGAGTTGCGGTCTGTTTGCAGTAATACAGTTTTGCGTAATGCGGAAGAGCCAACGGTATCCATGCTGCTTACAAAGTGAGTTTTTACAGCAGATAAGTTATTGGTGATAATATGTCCTTTTACAGGCAACGCATGCGGAAAGAAATCCCATGTGCGCAATTCACCTTCGGCGGTACCTATAGCCAAAGCATTTCTATTAAGTACTAAATTAGTATTTAATCGTACTCCGTATTTAAATAAAATCTCTGCCAGCCCTATATCTAAAGGCATGCCGATAGTAGAAGTAGATATGCGTAAACTATCCATACTTGCTTGAACTGCATCAACTGCCCAAACTATCTTACCGCCATGCATAATGTATTGGTCAATAAGAAAAAGGTCCTTCATATTGAATTTCTCAGTTGGTTGAGCAATAATAATAAGGTCGAAATTAGGTATCATTACCGAAGTTACAGAATCAACTTTAACTCTTCGCATAAGACTAGTAAGCTGATTGCCAATCTCAATTTGTCCAACATCATACATTTTGGATAGCTCATAAGCAATATCACCACTTTCGTAATTATCAAGCTCACCATGATCAACAGTAAATACTACAGATGGAATTTTATTCTTTGTTAGCTTAGTAATTGTATTCAACATTTTTAATTCCAACGATTGTATGGAATTGTCAATCTCAGCATCTAAAGGCACTTTTCGGTTGCTAGTTAGTAAGTTAAGAGCTATACTCTTTTCTCTGTAGGTAATAAGAGCACTAGGGAATACAGTTTTTTGAGCATAACCATCATTATTCTCTACAGGTATATTATAATATGATAACCCTTGGTCTACTAGTTCCTTATAAAGCTTCTGTCGGGTAGTTTTGTCATCATTCTCCGAAGGGTTTATAAACTCATACATTATATCGCTGTTATAAGCCCTTAGGTCATCAAGAAGTTCGCGGGTGCTGTTTCTTAGTTTTTTGAAATTTGCTGGCAAATCACCATCAAGATATACTCTTACATATACTATGTCGTCTATATTCTCAATAATTCCTTTAGTAGTTTCAGAAATTGAATATCTTTTCTCAGAGGTGAGATCGTAACGTCCAAAATAGAACTGAGAAATTATATTGATTCCTACAATAGCAACTATAAGTGATAGTAGCTGGATTGTATTCTGGATTTTAATATTTTTACTTGTTTTCATAGTCTTACCATTTTCTGCTTTGAAGTGAGAATCGAGTTAAAAATAAGAACAAGCCTATTAAACTTAAAAAATAAACGATATCGCGGGTATCAAGTACACCACGACTTATACTTGAGTAATGATCATATATCCCTAATGTTTTAATAATTAATCCGGCATCACCAAATAATGATAAATTGAAAATAAATTCGAAACCAATAAATATAAAACCACTTAAAACTACTGATATAATGAAGGAAACTATTTGATTTGAAGTAATAGAGGAAGAGAATAAACCTATGGAAACAAAAGCAGCACCCAGTAGTAACAGCCCAATATAACTACCAAATACACCGCCACTATCAATATTGCCAACAGGATAACCCAATTGATATACTGAAATATAATATAAAATAGTTGGTAGTATTGCTATTAATAATAAGACAAATGCAGCGCCAAATTTGGCAAGGATTATTTGCATATCACTAATTGGTTTTGTGAGTAGAAGTTCTATTGTTCCACTTTTGTTTTCATCGGCAAAAGACCGCATACTAATAGCTGGCACAAGAAAAAGAAATACATATGGAGCTATTAAAAATAGACCATTAAGCTGTGCGTAGCCATAATTGAGAATATTTGATTCAATGGGGAAAACCCATAAAAATAAGCTAGTAATTAGTAAAAATATAATAATTACGATATAGCCAATTATTGATGAAAAAAAACTTGAAATCTCCTTTCTGAATAATGAAAGCATAGTTTATAATTTAATATTTGTCTCTAGTTTAATAATTGCAATTTTTATGCAATAAATTGAGCGCAAAAGTAATGATTTTTTAACTAGCTTTTTTGCTGAAATACTATAAGGTATAATATGTAATTAATACTCATACAGTATTGATTATACTATATTTATGAGTTGATAATAAATAATTAGGAAGCTATAAATCAGCCATAAACTCAATTTCATTCACTATAAATCTTTTATGAATACCATAACCAATTAAACCATTTACATCATAAGCTTCTACCTCAAAAGTAAGTTTATTCTTATCAATATTAATTAACCGAGCTACAGTATTAATTCTCATTCCAATAGCAGATGCTCGTTTATGGTTTATTTCAACAGAAATACCAACAGTTGTATCACCTTCTTCAAGTTGAGCTTGCGCTAATTCAAAAGCAGATTTCTCCATATAGGTTATCATTGCTGGTGTTGCAAATACGTTTAAACTCCCAGAACCATATGATGTTGCCAGGTCTGCTTCATTTACTTTATGCTCAATTACATTTTCAACTCCTATTTTCATTTTAGTATATGTACTTTAGTATTGTTTCAATTTGATTTTCATTATTATATTCCATTGGAATTTTAGTAAGTCTTTCTATAAAGTCATTTTCAGAAAAATCTTTTTTCAATAAATACTTAGTTTTGCTAATAATTTCATTAGAGGAATTTGCGATCTCAACACAGTCATTTAAGCCGCTACCACTAAGCATAGCATTATTTGCAATAATATATTTGCTTTGATATAAACTATTTATAAGCTTCAATTTAAGCCCTGT
This sequence comes from Bacteroidales bacterium, assembly GCA_023145955.1. Lineage (GTDB taxonomy): Bacteria > Bacteroidota > Bacteroidia > Bacteroidales > UBA1556 > UBA6267. Next base: position 17,571 of record JAGLDA010000051.1, on the reverse strand, counting down.
GGCTTGCTCTGTAATCAATATATTAACCTTAGCATTATTCAGTAAGTCTTGCATTTTCTTATCTGAAGGACTATCGACTATATCTACATTATTAACATCTTTACTAGCCTCATATAGTGACGAATCTGGGTTCATTCCTGCTATTTTGAATTCTGAATCGATGTTGGGTGCAATATCTTTAATTATTCGTAATGCGGCATCAATATTCTCTCTAACGCTTAGTTTTGCATGAAATAATACATAATTGTCCTTGCTGTCGAAATTTGGCTGTAAGGCATTGCTATTATTGAAGAATGGAAATGTATTAATAGTTTTTATATTAGGATATAAGGCCTGATAATAACCCTTATCGTTTGCACTTATTGTAAGAATCAAGTCCACATTCTTAAGCTTAGGTTCCCATTTTTTAAGCTTTATGGATTCAGCCAAATAATAAGCCTTTTTTAAACTGTTATTTTCTGACTTATGTAGAGCTCTATAGTAATCATGCTCTATGTTTGCAGCTCTATAAATTAGTTTATGATTTTTCCTTATTCCATTATTATTAATAATACCACAGGTATGCATTCCTTCGCATAGGATAGGGTAATTGTCATTCATAAGATGATGCTCTAACTCTTTAGATATTCTACTCTTTATGATATATGGAACAGAACTAATATTTGCTTTTATACCTGTGTTTCGTTTATAGTAATGTACTTCTGAACAATATTTATTGAGTTCATCGCTATGCTCTCGCCCATATTCAAAGCAATGCAGATGCACATTTACTCCTGCCTTATGAAAAGCTTTAAGTTTATAGAAAACATCAATAACTCCTCCATAATCAGCAGGATATGGTATATCAAATGATATTATGTGTAAATGCCTACTCATAAAAACTTAGAATAAATATCGTTAATAATACTATCTTGGTTTTCCCAATTAAGTTCTTCTGCTGCTTTTTGTAAATTGGTATGGAGCAGTTTTTTAGAGTCTTGGGCAAGCATTAAGTTTATTTCTTTAGCTATTTCTTCAGATGAATGTGTTTTAATAACCTTTCCAACCTTATAATCATTCACAATACTACTTACTTCTACTAAATCTGATACAAGTACAGGAACTCCTAAACTTATATAATCAAATATTTTATTTGGAAGGCTATAACGGTAATTTAGGTTACTATCTTTATCTAAACTTAAACCTAATTCAGCATAATAAGTATACGACTTTAATCTTTCAGGACTTTGCTTATCTATAAAAAACACTTTATCCTTTAACTCACTATTAAGAACCCTATTTTTTAGAATATGTATAACATCTCCACTGCCTACAATCAATAGTTTAGATAAGCTTACATCAATCATTGCTTCAACTAATTCTTCAGCTCCTCTGTCAATATTTATCCCAGCTCCTTGTAGTATTATATACTTGTGAATATGTTCAATATTAAGTTCTTCTTTTGATAAAGGAGTAAAATTATTTAATTTATTAGGAAGGTTTTTTATAATTTTTAAATCTACACCATACTTCGTTTTATAGATATCTGCAATGGATTTATTTACAGTAATAATATTTTTTAGCCGTGGAAAAATAGACTTTTCTATTTTTAACCATATTTTCTTTGCTTTTCTACCTTCGAGCTCTGGCACTTCAGTAAAATACTCATGGCTATCATAAACCAAAGGAATCCCTTTAATTTTTGATATTAGGAAATTGGCTAATAAAGTATCCAAGTCATTGGCAACTAATACATCAACTTTACGAAAAAGTAGATAAAAGAATAGACGAATATTTAATACCGCATAGAAAAGAGCGCCTTTATTAAAGCAAAGTTTAAATCTCTTTATTGTATAGTTTCTGTCAGTAATATCCTTAGAATCAGGAAGTAGTCTACCTAATAGCACTATATTGAAACCAAGTTTCTCAATGCTATTACACATCTTCTTAACCCTTTGGTCGCTAAAAAGATCATTACTTACCGATACAACTACTGTTTTCAATTAACTTATTTTTTTTTAAATATGAGAATTAACAAATTAGTTTGTAAGAGATTAAAAATATTGTGCCTCCTTAGTTTTTACCGAAGAATACTAACTATATTTTATCCACTTCCAAATTTCTTTATAAGAAGGTTTTTTACCATACATTAATATTCCTACTCTATATATTTTACCTGCAAACCAAGTAAATAGAACAAAAGTAAGGATAAGAATAAACATTGATAAAGCAAGTTCCCAATAAGGTACTCCATAAGGTATTCTTACCATCATTGATATTGGAGAGGTGAGTGGTATCATCGAAAACCAGAAAGCTAAAGGGCCGTCAGGATTATTTGCTATTGATTGTATAGTTATTATACTAATTATTAAGGGAACGGTAATGGGCATAATAAATTGCTGGGTATCAGTTTCATTATCAACCGCAGAACCAACAGCTGCAAAAAGAGCACCATAAAGTAAGTATCCAAAAAGAAAATAAAATAAGAATGAACCTATAATAACTTTAAAATCAATACTTAATATTGCACTAACAAACTCTGCTGTTTTTCCATAATCCTTTGTAACTTCTACTTTATCAGAAGGATCAATCATTTGCCCAGTTTTTTGAGATTGATACTTTTCAATTTCATCAAGCTCGGTAGAAAATGTAGATTGTACACCAGTAACTATTCCAGCGGTAAGTATTACCCATATAAGAAGCTGTGTAAGTCCTACAAACGCTATCCCAATAATCTTACCCATCATTAATTGAAAAGGCTTTATTGATGAGATTATTACCTCAATTATTCTACTGGTTTTTTCTTCTAATACGCCACGCATAACTTGGGTTCCGTACATAAATATAAAGAAATATATGGATAATGCTAAAACAAACCCTAGTATTAAATTAAGAGTTCCTGATCGTTCCTCTTCTAGTCCTTGCTCATCAATACTTATACTTTTTAAATCAATCTTATTCTTCATAGCGCTAATTACGTCGTTGCTAACTCCGGCATCTTTAAGTCGCATGGTTCGCAAATCGTTATTAATACTACTGCGCACGTAATTTTCAACTAGCATTCCTGGCTCTTTATTAGAATATATAAAGATGCGTGTAGGGTATGTATACGAAGGTTCTGGGATATATAATACCATATCATAATTCATGGTTTCATAGGCCTCTTTGGCGCTATTAATATCCATTCGCATGGTCTCAAATTTTATCTTATCAGAATTATCAAATGCTTCTGTAAAAAATCCACTTTCGTCTACAATACCTACAACTTTTACCTCATCGCTCATTTTTGCAAGATATACAGGTACTATCATCAATGCCGCCATAAGTACTGGCCCTAATATCGACATTATGATGAAACTTTTCTTCTGAACTCTTGTTAGGTATTCTCGCTGTATTACTAACCAAATTTTATTCATTTCTTAATATATTTTGTAATATGTTAGTCTTGTGTTACTTTATCAATAAAAATCTCATTCATACTTGGTATTATTTCCTTAAAAAGACGGATATGTGTATGCTCCATCATAGTTGATAATAATTCGTTTGAATAAGTAGGACTTGGCAACTTTATAATAGCTTTATGTCCTTTTATGATTTTCTGCTTACTAATAATCTCGAAATTTATAGGCAAAAACTTAGAAAGCTCAACCTCATTGCCATCATACTCAAGCTCATAGGTTCCTTTCTTATATGTATCTCTGATTTCTGAAACACTACCTTCTAGAATTTTTTTAGATTTATTAATAAGTGCAATATGATCGCAGATTTCTTCAACTGACGACATATTATGTGTAGAAAAAATAACAGTAGCACCTTGGTCTCTAAGGTCAAGTATCTCAGCCTTAAGTATCTCTTGATTTACGGGGTCGAAACCACTAAATGGTTCATCAAAAATTAATAATTTAGGTTTATGCAAGATCGTTACTATAAATTGAACCTTCTGAGCCATTCCTTTAGATAGTTCTTCAACTTTCTTATCCCACCAAGGGGCAATATCAAATTTCTTAAACCATATCTTTAATTGATCTTTTGCCTCTTTCTTACTAAGTCCCTTTAACATGGCAAGGTACATGGCCTGTTCGCCAACCTTCATTTTTTTATATAAACCACGTTCTTCTGGCAGATATCCAATATTAGCTATATGCTTAGGTTGTAATGGCTCCCCATTTAATAAAACCTTTCCACTATCAGGACCAGTAATTTGATTAATGATTCTTATCAAAGTGGTTTTTCCAGCTCCATTTGGCCCCAATAAACCATATATGCTACCCTCAGGTACATTGATACTTACATCATTAAGTGCCCTATGTTTAGCGAAAGTTTTTGTTATGTTTTCTACTACTAATAAATCCATTGTACAATATTATTTATTTTATGCGAAGATAGTTTTTTTGTTCTTTGCCAATCATGTATTTTTATATCTAAATATATTTAATTTATACGCTATAAGTATTGCATTTATTGTATTAAATATTCAGTGCTTTTGCTATTACTTTATCATATCGGCTATCCATACATACGCTTATGTCACTAGTAATAAACTTTCCATCTAAAAACAAACTGAATACTGTTGCAGGACTTGGCGCAGACTGTGCTTGCTTCATTGTTTCAATTTTAATAATATTCAATGGTAGGTTCCTTTTCTTGGCAGTTTCTACAATAGAGTTTTGTGCATGAAATTCAGAAAAAGGACATCTATTGGAATAATAAATTGTAATACCATTTTTCACATCACATTGGCCACTTTTTGTCGATGAATTGAAGAATGGGTTTGGATAATCGTCGCTAATCTTTTTTACTAATAGGCTAAAACCACTTGATATTTTTTCAGTTTCTATAAAACCTTGCTTTAATAACCATTTTGTATCACTCATAAAATGAAATTTCTTTGTGCCAACAACTGTTACAAGTCCATATTTACCCTGCTTCTTCGCATCTAGCATTGCGCTGTTTAGCAATGCTTTGCCATAGCCATTCTTTTTATATTTCCCCGATACCCAAAAACAATTAATGTTTAAATAATTATTTGCACTAATGGGAAGCCAGGCTTTTTCTCCAGGGCCATATTCTATAAATACTTTTGCCCTAGCATTTATTCTTCTAAAAACATACCCATTGTCAAACTCCTTTTTAAGCCAATCCTTTTTCGCCAGATAACTATCACTGCATTTTTTGTCAGAAATAGCACAGCAAATATGCTCGTTTGATATATTATCGGTGTTTAATATAATGAAGTCTTCCATATTTTATAATGTTATAGCAGTATAACCCCCAGGGTAAACGCATCTTAATAATAAGTTTTAATATATTGACAATACAATTAAAATCACATAACACAAGAAATCAAAGAATTATATTCATAAAAGGTCATCGGATTAACCAGATTAATCGTATTAATTATTTTCCGAAAGCGGAAAATAGTTAATAGAATCCGTTTAATCCGATGATAAATTAACAGCTTATGAATTATGTATTTGTTTAATTGTTTTGATGTTGGATGACATATTATTTAATTGTATTATAAAAAGTAATTTAAATGCGTTTGCTTTGTTTAACCTAAAAATTATAGGCCTTAAAGTAGATATTTTAATATTATTGTTATCGTATAAATAATTATCAGCAAATGTACATTATTTTAATAATTAAATCTTTAATTTATTATCTTTGCCACTGGTAAAAACCTGATAATAATATAATCATGATTCAACGAGTTCAATCAATTTATTTGGCTATAGTATTTATTCTTATAGCTGTTATGTCTTTTCTGCCTGTAGTGGTTTTCCATGTAGGTGATGCTGTTTTTTATATGAATATTTTTCGTTTCGAAGGTGTTCAGAATCTAAGCTTTGCAAATGAATTACCTAATATTTGGCCTTTACCAATACTATCAGCTTTACTGGCAGTATTATCTGTAGCAAGTATTTTTAGGTATAGTAACCGAAAACAGCAAATGAATATTAATATGATAGCAATGTTAATTAACTTTGGTTTGTTGGCAGGGATATTCTATTACTCTGATTTGGTGAGTAAGCTTGACATTATTACTGCAAAGCCTACTTATGACGTAGCTGCTTTTTTTCCTATTGTTACGGTATTGCTAATAATATTGGCTAATAGAAATATTCGCAAAGATGAGAAACTTGTTCGTGAATCGGAACGTTTGCGATAATATATATTTAACCAAAAGGAATTTTCTATTTATTTATATAATGATTCATTCGTTATAGGTTAATAGATACATCAATTATTCGAGATAATTTGCTTGTTAATAACAATATAATTTAAAATTGTTAAAAACAAATTGCGCATATTTTTCTTTTTCTCTCCTTAGTATATTTAATATTATCATCATCATTATCAAATGTGGTATATCTCTACATATATAAATTATTGGTTTACAAAAGCTAACAGTTTAAACTATTGATATTTAATATAAGCTAAACCTAATATTTTGCAAATAATTTGTGTAGAATATTGATTATTATATAATGTTGATAAGTCTATTATTGTTTGCTAAATATTTATCCCCATAGTATTTCATAATCATTACATTTGTATTCCTTTATAAGGATTATCCCATTAATGGTAGATAATAGCACTAAAAAGACGAACTGTATTTTATAAATTAGTGATGTAAATATTTATTTTATGAATAATATTACACATAGTTATTCTAAAGATATTGAAAAAGAATTTAAAAAGGATTTTTTTGAGAAATCAATTAAAACCATAAGATATTCTTTTTTAATACTAGCATTTATGTATTCAATGTTTGCATACTTAGATGTTTTATTGGCAGGAAGTTTACTTAAACAATTTCTGTATATAAGATTCTTAGTTGTTGTACCACTTCTTCTAACTACATTTTTATTATCATTTGGAAAATATTTTAGATTTTTTTGGCAAGAATTATTACTTTTTACAAATATAATTGGTGGAGCAGGAATTGTTATTATGATAGTTCAACTTCCAGCAGAATCATTCTATAGCAATGGTTTGATGCTTATTTTTCTTGCTGGATCAATTTTTATTAAGCTAAGGTCTTTTTATTCTACATTAGCAGCTATTGTTAATATTATACTCTATAATATTCTTGCAATATATTATTTTAATAATAATATTGATACTGTAGTACTAAATGACTTCTTCTTTGTTTCTGCAATTTTTATAAGTGCTTTTGCTTCATATTATACAGAAGTTTCTGATAGAGAAAATTTTGATTTATTACGTCAACTAGGGCAAAAGAATAGTGAAATACAAGAGATAAACTCTAGCCTTGAATTAACTGTAGAAAAGAGAACAAGCTCTTTATATATTAGAAACGAGGAGTTGAAGGAGGAGATATCTCAACGAAAGATTGTTGAGATAGAATTAGAAGCAGCTAAAGAAAAAGCTGAGCATGCTGATAAACTAAAGTCTGCATTTTTAGCTAATATGAGTCATGAGATACGTACACCAATGAATGGCATAATAGGGTTTGCTAACTTGCTTCATGAAGCTGAAAATGAAGAAGAGTTGGATGAGTTTATTAAAATAATAGTTAATAGTGGAGAGCACCTGCTTAACTTAATTGACGAGATTATGGACTTGTCTAAAATTGAGGCTGGTATTATTAAAGTAAAAGTTGACCACTTTAGCTTGAATGAGCTCACAAAGGATATTTATGATATGTTTGTGATGAATAAGAATGTTATTGATAAAGATATAGCATTGTCGTATGAAAATGGCTTAGAGGATAACGAATCATTTATCTCAACAGATAGAATGCGACTTAAGCAGATATTAGTTAATCTTGTAAATAATGCATGCAAATATACTGAAGTAGGTAGTGTCAAATTTTGTTATAAATCTATTAATTCTCAATTAGAATTTACTATTGAGGATACCGGAATTGGAATAAGTGATGAACAACAAGAGCTAATATTCGATAGATTTATGCAAGTTTCAATGAGTAATAATAAAGTGCATGGTAGTGCAGGTTTAGGACTGTCGATCACTAAGATATACTTAAAAATGATTGGTGGTAATATTAAAGTAAATAGTAAGCTTGGTAAAGGCTCAAAATTTATTTTTAATATACCGATAAAATATGATAAACAAAACTCTATCTCTTAAATTATGGATAATAATTGGCAAAATAAAACTATAGTGGTAGTTGATGATATTGAAATAAATTATTATTTGATAAAGAAACAACTACGAAAAACAAATGCTAAAACTATCTGGTTGAAAGATGGACAAGAAGCGGTTGATTATGTTACAAATAATAATACAGTAGATCTTATTTTAATGGATATTCGTATGCCAAACCTAAATGGTTTAGATGCTACTAAGTTGATTAAAGAAATCAACCCTAATATTCCAATAATTATTCAAACAGCTTATGTTGTTGGAAAGGAGTATGATAGTATTGTTGAATCGGGCTGTAACGATTATTTCTTTAAACCTATTGTAGTAAAAGAACTATATGAAAAAATTGAAAAACAGTTTTTAATAAAGGATCAAGAATGAGAAAAGAAATAACACCAGCTAACAGACATGACCTATCTGTACTTTTTGTTGATGATAATGAGATTATCAGAAAACTATACCAACGGCTTCTAGAAAAACATGTTGCCCACTTCTATATAGCAAATGATGGCAAGCAAGGACTTGAACTATATAATACTCACAAGCCTGATCTTGTAATAACGGATATTAATATGCCAGTAATGGATGGCATTGTGATGGTGAGAGAAATAAAAGCTAAATATCCTAATGCTAAAATTATAGTAATGTCTGCATATAGCGTTAAGGAAAACTTTATTGAGTCAATAAATTTGGGAGTTGATGGTTATTTAATGAAGCCTGTAGAAGCAAAGAAATTATTATCATTGATTGATGAGTTTGCAGGTATTACAATGATGAAGTGGGAGCTAGAAAGAAAGGAAGAAAAAAGAAAATTAGCGGAAGAGAGCCTTAAAAAGTCATTGGCAGAGAAAGATGTTTTACTTAGAGAAGTGCACCATAGAGTAAAAAACAATATGCAGATAATTTCTAGTATATTGAGGATGCAGAGTAGGGGAATAAAAGATGAAAAATTAAAAGTTGTATTGCAAGAAAGCCAAAACAGAATTCATTCAATGGCTCTTATTCACGAAAACTTATATAGTAACGAAGGGCTTGAGGATGTTAAGTTCGATAACTATATTAAAAGTTTGGTAGGTAATATCGCTAGAACCTATAATAGCAACCAATTTAGAGTAAAATATAATTATAATGTTGAAAGTGCAAACTTGCCAATGGATATAGCAATTCCTTGTGGCCTTATTATTAATGAGCTTGTTTCTAACTCATTAAAATATGCATTTAATGGAAAAAGTGAAGGATTAATAACTATTACGTTTAAAAATATTGGGAATAATAATTACGATTTAATTGTTGAAGATAATGGAATTGGTATCAGTAGTGACTTTGATATAAAGAAAACCAAATCTTTAGGAATGAAAATAATACATAAACTTGCACAGCAAATTGATGGAGAGTTAATTAGTGACTTTTCTAATGGAACAAAATTTAGCATAAAACTAAAAATAAATATATAATATTATGAGTGATAAAGGATATAAAATATTAATAGTAGAAGACGAATTACTTGTAGCTGCAGATATAGAAGAAAGCTTAGAAAGTACAGGTTATATAGTACAAAACTCAGTAGATACTGCAAAAGATGCAATTGCTGAAGTGGAAAAATCTCTTCCAGACTTAATACTCATGGATATAAATCTTAAAGGAGAAGAGAGTGGAATATATGCTGCTAAGGAGATATCTAAGCATCATAATGTTCCAATAATATTTCTTACAGCTAATTCAGATATGTCTACAATTGATTCTGCAAAAGGAGCTCTACCTTATGGCTATATCATTAAACCTTTCACCGATAAAGAATTGGAAACGAGCATTGAAATATCATTATTTAAGTTTAAAAGTGATATGAAGAATAAACTTGAAAGCGAAATGTTTAATTCATTTTTGGATATAAAAGATCATGATAAAGAGCAATTAATTATTCAAAGTACTAAGGGCTTAGAAAAAATTAATATTGATCAAGTTTATTATATTGAGGCAGCAGCTAATACAAGTATTATACACCTTATTGAAGATGAGATTGTTGTGAACAAAAGCCTTGCAGAAGTTGTCGCTTTATTTCCTAATAGTAATTTCATTAAAGTAAGTAAGCAATTTGTAATTAATAAGTCTAAGGTTTTTGTTGTAAAATATCCTGAAATTATTATCTCTGATAAAATGAGTGTTATTACCGTTGATGAAGACTATAAACATTTATTGGATGACATAGTTGGTGAGCTAAGTGAAATAGTTGACGAAGATTAATACAATTATTAGTTCTATATTATGGAAAATACAGAAAAAGGAATTACCACTGCAGAGAATTACATATCTGATTTGTTTGCAAAAAATGGTCCTGATGAATATGAGTATCAACAAATATTTGATCTTGTAGATAATCTTACAGATAGTGAGGTTTTAAGCTTCAGGAAATACATGAAACCAATTCTGAATCCAAATACAATTATTGGATTTTCTTATACAAAACCTTTTGGTTATAATGGAGACTTCTTTATTATAGAGAAAATATATCAGCGCTATTGCAATCCTGACAAACAATATATAAAATGGGATAAGTATTTTCATGAGTTTCCTGCTGCAATTGCTGTAGTTAATAGGAAAACTATGGCTATAGAAATGTTTGAGAAATTAAATAATAAGGCTAATGGAGATGCTAAAAATGTTCTAATTCTTGGTAGTGGCCCTGTTTCAGAAACCTTTGAGTTTTTCGAAAAGAATAATGATAGCACTTTACAATTTGATATGCTTGATTTAGATAAACGTGCAATATCTTTTGCAAAAGTAAAAAATGCTAAGTATCTAAATTCTATGACATTTCACCATAAAAATGTTATAAGATTTGCTCCAGACAAAAAATACGATATGATATGGAGTGCTGGGTTGTTTGATTATTTTAAAGAAAAACATTTTGTGTATTTATTAAAAAAATATTATGAGTATCTGAATGAGGGTGGAGAAATGATAATAGGCAACTTTGATATTAAAAACCCATCAAAAAAAATAATGGAAATTCTTGGCGATTGGTTTTTACACCATCGCTCTGAAGATGAGCTAAAGAAATATGCCATACAAGCAGGAATTGATAAGAATAAAATTGATGTATTTAAAGAACCGCTAGGTATTAATCTTTTTTTAAGAATTACTAAATAATTTCTTTTAAGTGTATTTATAAAGTTGTAATTATAATTGCAGATATTTTCAAAGAGTTTATTTACTTTAAGAACCATAAATAATTCATTTTATATATGGGTATAATTATAATTAATTTCTAAATAAGACTCTATAATTTCCATAAATAAAAATTAAATTAAGTGCAGCGCTCTTATATACAGTTATATAAGAGCGCTGTTTTATTTATAACAATATTTATAAATCATATTGTTCTTATTTGTATTTTCGTATTGTTAATACAATAACTATGCGAATAAATAGAATACAGAATCAAATAAGAGAAACTGAAGAAGAAAGCTCTAAATTAGTAGAGGATTTATCATTAATTGATCTACTAATAAAGAAATACAAAAATAAACATGGAAATTTAATTCCACTTCTTCAAGGTGTACAATCAATCTATGGATATATTCCACGAGATGCTTTTTTTAAGCTAAACAAAGAAGTTGGTTTAGAACTTTCTGCCATGTATGGTGTAGCTACATTTTACAGTCAATTCAGGTTAAATCCTGTTGGTAAGCATATTATCAAAGTTTGCCACGGTACAGCATGTCATGTGCAAGATGCTTCTAAAATAACTGATGCTTTGATGGATTCCCTAAAAATAAATGATGGAGAAACTACAGAAGATAATATGTTTACCCTTGAATCGGTTGCATGTTTAGGATGTTGCTCATTAGCACCAGTAATGATGATTGGTGAGGAAACCTATGGAAAACTTACCAATAAATCTTCGGTAAAGGTTATTAAGAATATAAAAATTCAGGAATCTAAGGCTACTAATAAAGAGTAAACATATTATGAAAAAGCAAATTATAGTTGGCATGGGCAGTTGCGGTATCGCTGCTGGAGCATCAAAGGTTTACGACAAGATAAATGATATTATTATAGCTGATGGTCTTGATGTAGAGCTAAAGAAAACCTCATGCATAGGAATGTGTTATAAAGAGCCATTGGTAGAAATTATTGATACTAATGGTCGATTTCTTTATGGTGATATTACAGAAGATAGAGTTATAGATTTAATAGATAAACATATTGAAAATCATGAACCAATAAAAGATCTTATTGTAGATTCTGATATGTTTGAAGGAAGTGAGAAAGCTTATTTTGATGGACAAGTAAAAATTGCACTTCGTAATTGTGGTTATATTGATCCTGAATGTATAGAAGAAGCAGAAGAGCATAAGGCATACAAAGCCTTAAAAATGATTGCTAATAAACCTATTCTTTGCGAAACTATTATTCAAACAATTATAGATAGTGGTATTCGTGGTAGAGGTGGTGGAGGTTTCCCAACAGGAATGAAATGGCGTTTTGCAAGAAATAACCGATGCAAAATGAAATATATTATTTGTAATGCCGACGAGGGCGACCCTGGTGCATTTATGGATAGGTCATTACTTGAAGGCGACCCACATGCAATAATTGAGGGAATGATAATTGGCGCTTACGCCATTGGTGCTTCCGAGGGGGTTATTTATTGTAGAGCTGAGTATCCATTGGCAATTAAACGATTAAATATAGCTATTGCTCAAGCAAATGAACGTGGTTATTTGGGAAATAATATATTAGGAATTAAAGGTTTTAATCTAGATATTTATGTTAAAGAGGGTGCTGGAGCTTTTGTTTGTGGTGAAGAAACAGCTTTAATTGCTTCTGTGGAAGGACTTCGTGGAATGCCACGAAAGCGCCCACCTTTTCCTGCAGAAAGTGGTTTATGGAAAAAACCTACAAATATTAATAATGTAGAAACCTTCGCTAATATTCCATATATAATTTTGAATGGTGCTGACTCATATAATAAGTATGGTACAGAGAAAAGCAAAGGAACAAAGGTTTTTGCACTTACAGGCAAAATAAAACACGGTGGCCTTGTGGAAGTGCCTATGGGCGTAACAATTCGTGAAGTAATTTTTGGTCTAGGAGGTGGAATTCAAGATGATAAAAAGTTTAAAGCAGTACAACTAGGAGGGCCATCAGGAGGTTGTATTCCTGAGCACCTTCTTGATATACCCATAGATTATGATTCTGTAAATTCTACAGGAGCTATTATGGGATCTGGTGGTATGGTAGTTATGGACGAAAGTACCTGTATGGTAGATATGGCGAGGTTCTTTTTGGCATTTACCCAGGATGAAAGTTGTGGAAAATGTACTTTCTGCAGAATTGGAACAAAAAGAATGTTGGAAATACTTACTAGAATTACCGAAGGAAAGGGTAAAGAAGGTGATATTGAACAATTGGAAGAATTATCTGAGCAAATAAAGGATGGATCACTTTGTGGCCTTGGCCAAACTGCTCCAAACCCTGTGCTAACAACTCTTAAATATTTCCGTCATGAGTACGAAGCGCATATACATGACCATAAATGCCCAGCTAAAAACTGCAAAGCTCTTCTTACATACGAAATTATTCCTGATATGTGTACTGGCTGTACTATATGTGCAATCAAATGTCCTACTGATACAATTACGGGTTCAAAAAAAGAAATTCATTTTATTGAGCAAGAAGGATGTATACAGTGTGGAGAATGTTATAGCAGATGTAATTTTGATGCAATTAGAATTTATTAAGCCAAGCAGCTTTTAAAACAAAAAAAATGGACAACAAAGTAAATATAATATTAAACGGAGAACATATAACTGCTACAGAAGGCGAGTCTATACTTAATGTTGCCCGCAATAATGGAATTGAGATACCTACTTTATGCAATGATCCTCGTATAGAGCCATATTCATCTTGCTATGTATGTGTTGTGGAGATAGAAAATATGCGTGGACTACAGCCATCATGTGCCACAAATGTTGTTGATGGAATGGTTATTCAAACTGATAATGAAAAGGTACATAAATCACGGAAATCAGCTTTGGATTTAATCATGAGCAATCATTATGCTGATTGTGTAGCGCCATGTACCGAAAGTTGCCCTGCGGGGGTTGATGTACAAGGGTATATCTCGCTTATTGAAAAGAAGTTATATAAGGAGGCTGTTGCTTTAATTAAAGAAGTTAATCCTCTTCCAGCAATTTGTGGTAGAGTATGTGTACGGCCATGTGAGCTTGCTTGCAACCGCAATTCTATGGATGAAAATGCCGCTGTTGGTATTGATTATATGAAGCGTTATGCTTCCGATTTTGACCTTGCTGCTGGTGATGATAGGTATATTCCAGAAATTGCTTCTAGCACAGGGAAGAAGGTAGCTATAATTGGGGCAGGCCCTGGAGGTCTTTCTGCAGCATACTTTTTGCAACAAAAAGGGCATAAATGCGATATTTATGAGGCTGCTCCTGAAGCTGGAGGTTGGTTACGCTATGGAATTCCAGAGTACAGGTTACCAAATGCATTGCTTCAAAAAGAAATAGATTCTGTAACTGAATTAGGTGCAAATATTTATTGCAATACTCAGTTAGGAACTGATATTTATTATGAGGAATTACAAAATAAATATGATAGCGTTATTCTTACAATAGGCTCGCAAAAGGGTACTTTAGTTGGAGTAAAAGGTGATAATGCAGAGAATGTATTCCCTGGAATAGTATTTCTTAAAAACCTAGAAATGACGGATAATAATCCAGATTTTACAGGCAAGAAAGTAATTGTTGTTGGTGGTGGTAATACCGCAATGGATTGTTGTAGAACTGCCATAAGGTTAGGTAGTACTGACGTTAAAGTAGTTTATCGACGTACCGAAAAAGAAATGCCTGCTAATCCAATTGAAATTCATGAGTCTAAACTTGAAGGTGTGGAATATTTATTCCTAAATAACCCTATAGAAGTAAATAAAAATGAGGACGGAATTCTTAAGTCAGTTTCATTAATAAGAATGGAGTTGGGAGAAGCCGATGCTTCGGGTCGTCGTAGGCCTATACCAATTGAAGGTTCTGAATACGATTTAGAAGTGGATTATATTTTTGCAGCCATTGGCCAAAAAACCGATACTAGCTTTATTGACAGTGTAAATACCGTTACCAAAATTGGAAAATTAGAAGCAAATAGATGGGGTGATATTGATGCTAATCCAAAAACTCTTCAAACTGGAATTGAGTCTATATTTGCTGCAGGAGATGGAGTTACTGGCGCAGCTACTATTATTGAAGCCATAGCTCAAGCTATGATAGCCTCATTATCGTGCCACCAATATATTATGGGCGACGATGTTACGCCAAAGAAAAAAGCTTTTATTAGTGAACGATCAAACTTTATTGGAGAAAATAATAACAAATTTATTGAAATTTTTCCACATCAGCAGCGAGAAGAAATGGCTGTTCTAAAGGAAGATAAACGAATAAATTTTGATGAAGTAGAATTAGGATATACAGAAGAGCAGTGCCTTTCTGAGGCTAATAGATGCATGGAATGTGGATGTGGTGAGTATTTTGATTGTGACTTGCAGAAGTATTCTGATGAATATAATGTGGAGCAAACTAAATATGCTGGAGAGTATAATGAGTATAATGTCGACTTTAGTCACCCATATATCGAAATTGATAATAATAAATGCATACTTTGTTCGCGTTGTATTCGTATTTGTAATGAGGTAGTAGGAGCAAATGCATTGGGACTTGTAAATAGGGGTTTTGCCTCATATGTAGCACCATCTATGGGCGAATCTCTTGCTGAAAGTAATTGTCAAACTTGTGGTTTGTGTATAGATACTTGCCCTACAGGTGCTATTCGAGAGAACCTACTTTTCAAACCAGGACCTATTGCCACTGAGCCTTTATACGCTATTGATAATTACGGTAGCGAAGGTGTAGCAATGAATCTACTAAGTCATAAAAATAAATTTGTGATGGGAGTAGATGGCGCTAAAGGTATTATTAATCCACAAACTTCTATTGGTAGGAAACCGAAATTTGGATATCAAATTTATAATGATAGTACAAGAATTACTACTCCTTTATTGAAGAAGGATGGTAAGTTTCATCCAATAACTTTTGATTTAGCTTATAGTATAATTGAAGATAAGATAAAAGCAAGCAAGGCAGAGGAAAATATGTTCTTTGCTGGTGCAAGAATGACTAATGAAGAGATTTACCTTATTCAAAAGCTAGCTAAAGAAGGCGTAAAAACTCCTTATGTTGCTAGCTTTAGTTATTTGGGTAGAGGTTCTTTAATGTATTCTAATAATTCTGTAGCAAATGTTCCTTTTAATGAGCTTAATAAAGCAGGTAAGGTATTTATTATTGGTGCAGATTTAATAGATGATAATGATTTTACTGGTTTTTTAGTTAATGAAGCTCGTACAGTAAATAATACTGAAATATTCCTAATTTCTGAAACTGTAAATCCACGACAGAGCCGTAAGGCCGATGATGAGCTTATTGTTAAAGATTACTACTACTTTATTAAAGCATTAAATTTCTATTTTATAAAGAAAGGACTCCTTAATCGTATGTTCATTGATAGTAGAACTACTTCTTTTGACGAGTACAAACAAGAGATATTAAAACCAAATCTTGACACTTTGCTTGAAAAAGCAGGTGTAAGCTATGAGCAAATGCTTAAAGTAGCTAAAGATTATAATAATGAACAAAACTCTATAATTGTTTTCTCAGAAAAATATATTAATGCTGAAACATCTATAGAAATTTATAATCTTGCAATGATTACTGGTAAACTTGGTAAGACTGCAAGTGGAGTTTTACCACTGAAAGAGAAAAATAACTCTCACGGGATTTTTGATATGGGAGCTATGCCTTGTTTACATACAGGAAGTGTATATAAGGAGTTTATTTCTAAGAAAAAAGTTATTCCAGCTATTAAAGATGGGGATTTTAAGAATCTATTTATTTTTGGTGAAGATCCTATTGGGACAGCTAAAGATAAGGCAGAAGTAGGAGAGTGGTTTAAAAATCAAGAGTTTTTAGTTGTACAGGATTATTTTATGACCGAAACAGCAGAAGCTGCTAATTTAATTTTACCTGCATCATTTGCAATAGAATCTGATGGTAGTTTTACTAACACCCAAAGAGTTATTCAACAATTTGAAAAGCAAATAGATTCTCCTCTTGAAAAAACTAATTTTGAACAATTGGCAGAACTAAATAAAAGGTTTGGATCTAAAGATTATAAATCAGTTGATGAGGTATTTCTAGAGTTTGTGACAAAATTGCCAAAATTAAAGGCTAATACTAAGTATAGTTTTAAAATAACCAACGGAGTTCACACTAAATCAAGATTTAATTACGGGGCTGACTATTTAGAAAAGAGATTTGAGGAAGAGTTCTGGTCGAGATTTTAGAAAAGGGTGTTATACTAATTTGATATCAAAATACGATATAAATAAAT
>JAGLDA010000050.1 GCA_023145955.1 Bacteroidales bacterium | reverse complement strand
TTATATGGCGTGTTTTGGTGTTAATATGGTATTAAAAGAATTAGAGAGCTATATTTCGTTCATTAATAGCTCTTTAATTTTTTCGATACTTACATTAGTGTATAGCTCACCTTTATCGCTATAGGCAAAATTTCCTGTTTGCTCTGATACAATAAGAACTAAAGCGTCTGTATTTTGTGTTAATCCAGCAGCAGCTCTATGTCTAAGTCCAAAGTCGGCAGGGAAGTCGGTTTTCTTACTAACGGGTAAAACACAGCGTGCAGAAATAATTTTATTATTATACAATATAACAGCACCATCGTGAAGTGGATTATTCTTATAAAAAATACTCTCTAAAAGAGGAGAGGAAAGTATTGCATCTATTTCTTCGCCAGTATCAATTACTTCTCTAAGTTCGTTAGTTCTTCTTACAACTATTAAAGCACCTGTTAGCTGTTTCGACATTTCTTTCATGGACTCAGTAATAGTACTAATATCTATTTTTTGATGCTGATATACCTTTTTCATAAAAATTAGCTTTCCCTGGTTATCACGGCCAACTTTACCTAGCATAAGTAAGAAACTTCGTATCTCTTGCTGAAAAACTATAATTAATGCTAGAACACCTACACTTATAAATTGACCTAATATTTCGTCAAGCATTTTCATTTGAAACATTGCTACTAGCTTCCATATAAGAAAGATAGTAACCAAGCCAAGAAAAATATTTATAGCAGCAGTACCTTTTACTAATTTATAAATACTATAAATTAAGTATGCTACCAATAAAATATCGATTATATCTGAAAACCCAATGTTTATAAATAATAGTTCTAACATCATTTGTAGAAAATAATAAAAAAATCCGCAAAAGCGGATTTTCCTATTAGTTATATTTTATACTTATTAATTATCAGTAAGCATTATTGGCATTACTAACATCAATATTTCTTCATCACTATCTTCCTCCGTTACAGGTAATAACAAGCCAGCTCTACCAGGAGTAGACAATTCCATTGTAACCTCTTCACTACCTAAATTATTAAGCATCTCAAGTATGAATTTGGAATTAAAACCTATTTCCAAATCACTACCATCATAAGAGCAATTTAATCGTTCGTGAGCTTCATTAGTAAAATCCAAATCCTCAGCACTAAGCACTAATTCTTGTCCGCTTATACTCAATCGAATTTGATTTGTAGATTGATTAGCAAAGAAACTAACACGGCGAATTTTATTAAGTAGTTGAAGTCTGTCTACAACCAATGTGTTTGGATTATCTTTTGGAATAACAGCCTCGTAATTAGGATATTTACTATCCACAAGGCGACAAATTAAAGAATAATTATCAAATTCGAATAAAGCATTAGTTTTATTGTATTTTACAACAACATCTTCATTTGTCTTACCCAAAATACTCTTTAATTGATTAAGAGGTTTTTTAGGAACAACAAAGCTATCTTCATTGTCTGAAACAACACTTTTCTTAGTATATTTTACTAATTTATGAGCATCAGTACCAACCATTATTAAACCATTGGCTGTAAACTCAAAATTAATTCCCATCATCACCGGACGAAGTTCATCATTTCCAGTAGCAAAAATTGTTTTTCCTATGGCTTCTTCAAGAATCTCTGCAGATATTTTAATCTCCGATGGCGATTCCATCTCACTATTGCTAGGATATTCATTGCCATCATAGCCACTCATCTTAAACTTACCATCATCGGTGACTAGTTCAATTTGATTACTATCAGTATCGATATTAAAAGTAATAGGAATATCACCAAAAGTCTTTAAGGTATCAAGAAGTATTCTTGCTGGAATAGCAATGATTCCTTCATTTTCTGATTTTACTAACGAAACTGCCACTGTCATAGTAGTTTCGACGTCTGATGCCGTAACTTTTAGTTCATCATTTTCTAATCGGAAAAGAAAATTATCAAGAATAGGTAGGGTGCTATTAGTACCGAGCACACCGCTAATAGACTGTAAACTCTGTTGCAATAATTTACTTGATGCAATAAATTTCATAAGTGTAGTATTATATTTGTGTTATTGTTTCTTTCTAAAAAATTAGAGTGTAAAGTTATAAATAATCATAAAACAAATTATAATTGCTTTATATTTTATCAACATCTAAAAAGACAATTTGTTAATTTCAGCTTAAATCACTGATAACTAACTATTTTATCTTTTTTACAGCCCGTTTTACTTTGATTTTAATAACTTTTTTACGTTTATCAAAATCAATAATTATTTCTTCACCTTCTTTTACGTTTGATTTTATTATTTCCTCAGCCAATTCATCTTCTATATACTTCTGTATAGCTCTTTTAAGTGGTCGCGCTCCAAATTGTGGATCCCAACCTTTTTCAGAAATGAAATCTTTAGCTTTACTAGTAACTTTAAGAATATAACCAAGTTTACTAACTCTATCAAATAAGCCTTTAAGTTCTATATCAATAATTTTATGAATATCTTGTCTCTCAAGAGAGTTAAACATAACCACATCATCAATTCTATTTAAGAATTCAGGAGCGAAAGCTTTCTTTAAAGCATTTTCTATAACTCTCTTAGAATCATTGTTTTTGTTAGCCTCACGTGTAGTAGTACTAAAACCTACGCCTGTACCAAAATCTTTTAATTGACGAGAGCCAATATTCGATGTCATTATTATAATTGTATTCTTAAAATCAATCTTGCGCCCATAGCTATCAGTAAGCTGACCATCGTCGAGTACTTGTAGCAAAAGATGGAAAACATCGGGATGAGCTTTCTCCATTTCGTCTAGCAAAATTACCGCATAGGGTTTTCTACGTACTTTTTCACTTAATTGACCACCTTCTTCGTAACCAACATAACCTGGAGGAGCACCTACTAATCTCGATACAGCAAATTTCTCCATATACTCACTCATATCTATTCTAATAATAGCATCATCAGAATTGAATAAATACTTAGAAAGTATTTTTGCTAAGTGAGTTTTTCCAACACCAGTAGGTCCAAGAAAAATAAATGAACCAATAGGTTTATTAGGGTCTTTTAATCCAGCACGATTTCTTCGTATAGCCTTGGTAACCTTGGTTATAGCTTCGTTCTGACCGATTATAGAGTTTTGTAAGTCAGACTCCATTTCCATAAGCTTAGCGCCCTCTTCATTAGCTATTCCTTTTACAGGAATTCCAGTCATCATAGCAACCACATCAGCAACATTATCCTCAGTTACTGGCTCTCGGTTTACCTTCGATTCTTCTTCCCATTTCTCCTTCTCAAAAGTTATTTCTTTTATAAGTTTGGATTCCTTATCACGATAGCTTGCAGCATCCTCATATCTTTGTTGCTTTATGGCATCAAGTTTTAATTTCCTTGTTTCCTCCATTTTAGCTTCAATATCCAATATGCCTTGAGGTACATTTATATGAGTAATATGTACGCGAGACCCAGCCTCGTCTAATGCATCAATAGCTTTATCTGGCAGAAACCTATCACTTACATAACGCTGAGTTAATGTTACACATGCTTTTATAGCTTTCTCTGTATAACTTACTAAATGATGGTCTTCATAACGTCCTTTTATATTATTAAGAATTTCAATAGTTTCTTCTTCATTAGTCGCCTCTACAATAATCTTTTGAAAACGACGCTCCAAAGCACCATCCTTTTCAATATTCTGACGATATTCGTCTAGGGTAGTAGCACCAATACACTGTATTTCGCCTCTAGCCAATGCTGGTTTAAACATATTAGAAGCATCGAGTGAGCCTTGTGCACCACCAGCGCCAACCATTGTGTGTATTTCGTCAATAAAAATTATAATATTTGGATTCTTTGCCAATTCATTTATAAGCGCTTTCATACGCTCTTCAAATTGGCCTCTATATTTAGTTCCTGCTACTAAAGAAGCAACATCTAGGGAAACAACTCTCTTATTAAATAAAATTCGTGATACCTGCTTATTTACAATCCTTAAGGCTAATCCTTCTGCTATTGCTGATTTGCCTACACCAGGTTCTCCTATTAATATAGGGTTATTCTTTTTGCGTCGTGATAGTATTTGAGAAATACGTTCTAGTTCTTTATCTCTTCCCACAACAGGATCTAGCTTATTATCAATAGCCATTTTTGTTAAGTCTCTTCCAAAATTATCAAGAACAGGGGTTTTTGATTTATGCGCTGTCTTTTGTGGATTGTTTGATTCAGACTTAGGTCTTTCCTCCTCCTCAAAAGCAGAACCTTCTTGAGGTGTAGCCTCAGCTTTTGGTGGTTTACTCTCTTTACTAATTGTATTAGAAATTAGTGACCTTAGATCTTCATTTGCTATTTTATAATTTAATCCAAATTTTTCGATTGTTCTAGTGGCAATATTATCCTCATCGCGTAGTATAGCAAGCAAAAGGTGCTCAATATTAATCATATCGGACTTAAAAACCTTAGCTTCAAGATATGTGCGCTTTAGACATTTCTCAGCCTGGCGAACTAGGGGGATCTCTTTGTCATCCTCAATTTTAGCATCGCTTTGCACAGCTCTTTCTATTAATAACCGTAGCTCTTTTAAATCAATGGAATGATTTACAAGAATACCAACAGCTCTCCCTGTTCCATTACGTAAAATCCCTAATAATAGATGTTCAATACCTATATATTCGTTTCCTAACCTAATGGCTTCCTCACGACTGTAATTTAGTACTTCTCTAACTCTTGGCGAAAACTTTGCTTCCATTCTACAATATTTTTTGTCATCAATTATATTATGCCCAATATAGCATATTTAATTCAATTATTATTTAAATAATAACTGCAAGTTGTAAATAGTGATGATATAATTTAAGTATTTGTTTCAGACTACAAAAATACATCATTTATTTCAACATCAAAGTTAGCGTATGTATCTAATATCACGGAATTATACTTATCCTTTTTTTAACATGAAATTGTTTATAATATGTGAATTAAATAATGCAATATGTAATGCATTTTTTCATTAAATTCGTGCCTTGACAATTAGAATTAGACATACTAGTTAAGTTACTGGTATTCAAAAATATAGTATTAAGAAATTTAATAGTAATTATTATATACGATGAGCGAAGAAGGAAACAATACAGAAAACAATGAGGAATCGGGACACAATCACGGTAATATTGTGAATGTGAATATTGAAACTCAAATGAAATCTGCTTATATCGACTATTCAATGTCGGTAATTGTGAGTAGAGCATTACCTGATGTACGAGATGGTCTTAAGCCTGTACACAGAAGAGTTTTATATGGTATGCTTGATTTAGGAGTATTATCAAACAGATCTTATAAAAAGTCCGCAAGAATTGTTGGAGAAGTCTTAGGAAAGTATCACCCACATGGTGATTCTTCAGTCTATGATGCTATGGTTAGAATGGCTCAGCATTGGTCTTTGCGTTACCCGCTTGTTGATGGTCAAGGTAACTTTGGTTCTATAGATGGTGATAGCCCTGCTGCAATGCGTTATACAGAGGCTCGTTTGCGGAAAATATCTGAAGATATGCTTGCTGATCTCGAAAAAGAGACTGTAGATTTTAGACCAAACTTTGATGAGTCTTTACAGGAACCTACTGTACTTCCAACAAAGATTCCAAACTTATTGATAAATGGAGCATCGGGTATTGCTGTTGGTATGGCTACAAATATGGCTCCTCATAATATTACTGAAAGTATTAACGGATGTTTAGCATATATTGAAGATAACGATATATCTATTCTAGATTTAATGAAGCATATTACTGCTCCTGATTTTCCAACAGGAGGTATAATATATGGTTATGAAGGCGTACGTGCTGCATACGAAACTGGTAAAGGACGAATTGTAATGCGTGGAGAGTCTTTCCTTGAAGAAGGAAAAAATGGTAGCCGCGACAAAATAATCTTTTCTTCTGTTCCTTATCAAGTAAATAAGGCAGAAATGATTAAGAAAACTGCTGATCTTGTAAATTCTAAAAAAATTGAAGGAATTGCAGATATACGTGATGAAAGCGATAGAAACGGAATTCGTATTGTATATGAGCTACGTAAAGATGCTGTAACTAAAGTAGTTCTAAATAAATTATATCAATACACACAATTACAATCTAGTTTTAGTATAAATAATATTGCACTTGTAAAAGGTCGTCCAATGTTATTGAATCTTAAGGATATGATTGTTCATTTTATTGAGCATCGCCACGAGGTAGTTGTTCGAAGAACAAAATATGAACTTAAAAGTGCTGAGAAGAAAGCTCATATATTACAAGGCTTGCTAATAGCTCTTAGTAATATTGATGCTGTGATTGCGCTTATTAGAGGGTCTAAAAATCCTGAGGAAGCGCGCAATGGCTTAATGGAACAGTTTGAACTTACTGAGATTCAAGCTAGAGCTATATTAGATATGCGTCTTCAGAAGCTTACTGGAATGGAAGCTGATAAGCTTAAGGCAGAGTATGAAGAGTTGATGAAACTTATTGAGCACCTTAAAGCAATTCTTGAAAGTAAAGATCTTCGTATGAGTATTATCAGAGAAGAGCTTGAAGATATGAAAGAAAAATATGGTGATGAAAGAGCTAGTAGGATTGAATATGCTGCTGAAGATTTCAAAATTGAAGATACTATTCCAAACGAAGAAGTGGTAGTTACTATTTCGCACCTTGGCTATATCAAAAGAACACCGCTTTCAGAATATCGCACTCAAAATAGAGGTGGTAGAGGATCTAGAGGTTCTACCTCAAGAAATGAAGATTTTATTGAAACAATATTTGTAGCTACTAATCATAATTACATGCTCTTATTTACAGAGTTTGGTAAAGTGTATTGGATGCGCGTATTTGAAATTCCTGAGGGAAGTAAAACTTCTAAAGGTAGAGCAATACAAAACCTTATTAATATTGATAGAGAAGATAATGTTAAAGCATTTATTAATATTAAAGATTTAACAGACGAGGAATTCTTAAAGAATAATTTCATTATAATGGCTACTAAGAAAGGCGTTATTAAGAAAACTAGCGTTGAGGCTTATTCTCGTCCTCGTCAGAATGGTATCAATGCCATTACTATACGCGAAGGAGATGAGCTATTAGAAGCAAGGTTGACAAATGGAAGTAATGATATAATGATTGCCATTCGATCGGGTCGTGCTATTAGATTTCCTGAGGAAAAAGTTCGTTCAATGGGACGTACTGCAGCTGGAGTTCGTGGTATTACAATGGATGAGAAGGATGAAGTTGTGGGAATGATTACTGTTTCTGCTGATGATTCTAATGTATTGGTAGTTTCACAAAATGGATACGGAAAACGCTCATCTGTAGATGATTATAGAATTACAAACAGAGGAGGAAAAGGAGTAAAAACCATTAATGTAACTGAAAAAACGGGTAATCTTATAGCCATTAAGGATGTAACTGATGATGACGATTTAATGATAATAAATCGTTCAGGAATTGTTATACGTATGGCGATAGATCAGCTTCGAGTAATGGGTAGAGCAACTCAAGGGGTACGACTTATTAAAGTAGGAGATGAAGATTATATTGCAGCTGTTGCTAAAGTTAGCAGAATGGAAATTGAAGAAGGCGATGAGGCTTTTTATGACGAAGATGGCAATATAATAGAGAAAGCTCCTGAAGCAGATAATGAAGATGTTAAAGATGAAAATGTAAGCTCTGAAAATCAAGAGGATTAGTTTTTGGCAAAAGAGTAATGAAAATAATTATTAATAACTACCTATTATATAAATTGATAGGTAGTTATTATGATTTGTAATAATGTTTTTTGTAATTTTGGCGCGAAGTTTGAATACAAAAATAAAATAATAAAAATTTAATATATTAAATATGAAAAGATTTAGTTTAGTACTTATACTAGCATTAATTGCTAATATGGGAATGTCTCAAGGAAATGCTGTTGCTTCGGCATATAATTATTTAAAGAATGGTCAGCCTCAAAAAGCATTACCAGAAATTAATAAAGCTGCCGAGCATGACGACACAAAAACAGAAGCTAAAACATGGTTCTATAAGGGAAACATTAATCTTCAATTATATACATTTGCACATATGACCGATGGTATTATCAAAGGTGTACCAGAGCAGGATGTTGTATTGCGTCTTGGGCAACCAGAGCGTAAGCGTAACTATACTAAATTAGAGAATGGTGAACGTTGGTATTATCCTTATGATTTTACTATTTATTTTGAAAATAATAAGGTTGATCATTTTGAATTTGACGATGAGCAGGATTATAAAAATGCTGAGAAAGGTGATGTGCTTGAAGTTGCACACCAAGCTTATTTAAAATGTATAGAGCTTGATCCTAAATTTATTAAGTTTGAATTAAATCCTCAAACTGCAGAATTAGGTTTACAAAAGATTAGCCAAATGTATTATAATAATGGTATTTCTTTATTTAAAGCTAACGATTTTGATGCTGCTTTAAATAGTTTTGAAAACGCTATTACTATAAAAAGTGAGTTAGGCGATACTGATTCTAACCTTATTCTTTATACAGGATATGTTGCTGAGAAAAATAATGATACAGCTAAAGTAATTAAGTATTATGGTCAACTTGCTGAAAATGGTTCACATAATATTGCTGTATATATTAGCCTTGCAAATGCTTATATAGGTCAAGGCGATGTTGAAAAAGCAATAGCTACAATTAAAAAAGGAAGAACTGTTATACCAAATAATCAGAATTTATTACTTACTGAGGCTAATATCTATTTAGAAAATGATAGAGCTAAGGAAGCTGAAGAAATTCTATTGGAAGCAGCTAAGGCCGATCCTAAAAATGCAAATTTGAGATTTGCCATTGGAGCAAACTACGACAAGATGATTAATGACACATCTTATACCGATGAGCAGCGTGCTGAGGCTATGGTAAAAGGTAAAGCATCCTATAAGAAGGCTTTAGAAATTCGTCCTGATTATTTTGACGCAGCTTATAATATGGGTGCAATGCTTAATAATAAAGCTTCTGCTTTAATTGTTGAAGCAAATAATTTACCTTTGAAAGAAGCTAAGAAGTATGAAGCAAAAATGAAAGAAGCTACAGACTTATTAATTGAAGCAAAACCATATTTAGAAATGTGTCATAAACAACAACCTAAGGATAAGAACACTATGATTATGCTTAAAGGTATTTATGCTCAAACTAAAGATTATGATAATGTTAAAAAAATAAAGGCCGAAATGGACGCTTTATAGATTTAACTTAAAATTATACATTAAAAAAGAGAAGTTATTGCTTCTCTTTTTTTGTGAAATAATAATTATTAATATCATTTATTACGGTTAAATAATTATTTTGTAATAATCATTTTTATTATGTTTGCACTATGGATTATCAAGAAATACTAGAAAGAATATATAAAGAAGTAAAGCAAGAAAGTGATAAAGGCATATTAGCTAATTATATTCCTGCTTTAGCTGAAATAGATCCCAATAAATTTGCAATTGCAATACATACCGTCGACGGTAAGGATTATAGTGTTGGAGATGCTGATGAGAAATTTTCTATTCAAAGTATAGCCAAGTTATTTACCCTTACTCTGGCAATACAAAAGTTTGATGAGGATGTATGGGAAAGAGTAGGAAAGGAGCCGTCAGGTACCGCTTTTAACTCACTGGTACAGTTAGAATACGAAATGGGTATTCCTCGAAATCCATTTATTAATGCTGGAGCATTGGTTATTACAGATATGATAACTAATGGTGTAGGCAAAGCCAAAAAAGAAGTTATTGAATTTATGCGTAAAATTTCTAATAATAGAAATGTAAGTTATGATTTTGAAGTTGCTGATTCAGAAAGGAATACCGGATTTAAGAATGTAGCTTTGGCTAATTTAGTTAAAAGTTTTAATAATTTGGATAATATTCCAGCAGATGTGTTATCGGTTTATTATCATCAATCGGCTATTCAAATGAGTTGTGTTGACCTGAGCAGAGCAGCAATTTTTCTTGCAAATAAAGGCTATTCGCCATATTGTGATGAAGAAATATTAGGGCCACGACAAACAAAAAGAGTAAATGCTATTATGCTTACTAGTGGTATGTATGATGCTATTGGAGATTTTGCTTATCGTGTAGGTTTGCCAGGGAAAAGTGGTGTTGGAGGAGGAATTGTTGCTATAATACCTGGCGAATTGAGTATTAGCGTATGGGCTCCGGGGCTTAATCCATCAGGAAACTCTACCCTTGGGCTTAGAGCATTAGAGCTTTTTACTACATATACCGAACAATCAGTTTTTTAAATATAATACAATCAATTAATAATAAACTAAACTTATAAAATTTTAATGCAAAACTTTTATTATCAGAAGCAGATTAGTCATTTTAGACATTGGACACGCAAATCGTATGCAATATTCCAAAGTTTAAAATTACAAATCAAGATTTCGACTATATCCATGGCTATGCTATTGGTTGGTTTGGCACAGGAAGTAACTGCGCAATCGAGCTATCCTAAGCAAACACCTAAGGAGGTAAATCTTGATACGCTTGAGGTAATGGGAGAGTTGACTCCAGAGCTTGAGAAAGAACTAGCTCGTCAGATTCAAGTAATTGAAGCTGCATCTCTGGAGTTAAACTCTGTACGTAGCCTTCAAGATGTTTTAAATTCTATTTCCCAAGTAGATATACGAACAAGAGGAAATAATGATATTCAAGCCGACCTCAGTATTAGAGGTAGCACTTTTGACCAAGTGCAAGTTCTCCTAAATGGCTTTGATATGTCAGACCCACAAACCGGGCATCATTCATTAAATTTACCAATTACATTTAAGCAAATATTAAGAGGAGAGGTGCTTTCTGGACCTGGCTCTAGAGCTCTAGGTCCAAATGCTTATGCTGGTGCAGTAAATTTTATTACCCCTTTGCCTGCAAAAAATGAATTAGTATTGGATTTTACCGTTGGCGATTTTGGCTTAATAGATATTGCTGCTTCTGTGGGAATTAGGAAAAACAAATTCTCCCATTATTTTTCTTCTAACTACTTATCATCAAAGGGTTATATTGAAAATACAGATTTTAAAAAGATGTCTTTTTTCTATTTTGGTGATTATTTATTCAAAAAATCTAATTTAAGTTGGCAGTTTGCATATTCAGACAAGGCTTTTGGTGCCAATAGTTTTTATACACCTAAGTATCCTCATCAATACGAACAACTTCGTACATTATTTGGAGGTGTAAAGTATAAAACTAAAGGGAAAATATCTACATTATCACATATTCATTATAGAGGAAATGCTGATAGGTTTGAGCTTATCCGTGATGGATATGAGGCTCCATTATGGTATACGAATCATAACTATCATTTTAATACTATTATGCAATTTAGCACTAAAGCATGGATATGGTGGAAATTAGGAAAAACAACTGTGGCAGCAAATATACGTTCAGAAAAGATTTATAGTAATGTATTAGGAAGTGACAACATAGATACCCTAAATGCTCCATTAGATTCAGAAGGATATTATACCAAATATGCTAGTAGATTATATTCTACAGCTTCTGTTGAGCACGTTTATATTTATAAGAAATTGAAAATATCTGCAGGATTTATGTACTACATTTTTCCTAATGGTAATAATGATAATGGTATATATCCTGGTGTGGATGCAAGTTATACTATAAACAATAATATAAAGATTTTTGCAGGAATAAATACAGGAATGAGATTGCCCACATTTACAGATTTGTATTATAAAGGCCCAAATAATATAGGAAATCCAAACCTAAAAGCAGAAAGTCAAATATCTTATCAGTTGGGGTCAAATTTTAAATACGAAAGAGCAAGTTTTAAGGTTCAAGCATTCTATAATGATGCGCAAAATAGTATTGATTGGGCTAGAATGACCGATACTGTTAAATGGCAACCCATTAATATTACTAATGTTCAAGCTTATGGTATTGATTTATCATTAACTATTAATACAAAATCATTTGGAGTAAAAATAATTGACCATTTGAGTTTTAGTTATTCATATCTGGATAAGAAAACTTCGTCTGAAGAATACCAGTCGCATTATGTTATGAACTACTTAAAAAATAAATTTGTTGTAAATTTAAATCATAAATTATATAAGAATTTCAGCATAGGGTATATATATAAATATAATGATAGGATAGGGCAGTATCAAGAGTATGATAATATATCTAAAAAGTATATCTTAACGGATTATGAAAAATTTAGTTTAATTGATATAAGAATTAGCTGGAAAAACAAAAACTGGTTTATTTATACTGATTTAAGTAATGCATTTAATACAAAATATCAAGATTACGGAAATATAGTCCAAGCAGGACGATGGTTTTCTATTGGTGCAAAATACAAAATTGAAATATAATGTGTTATTAATCTGTAATTCAGTCGTTAATAACTTATTTAGTAAAAATCATAAACTTCAAAAATACCTAAAAACAGGTATTGATTTTTATGTTTAAATGTATTTACTTTGTATATCAAGTTTCGAAGGCTTATTATAAAGACTTTTTGAAGATATAATTAATCACAAAAAATAATTTTAAAAAGATGAATACAACAAAGCAAATCCGAATAATGATTGCTGAAGATCACGAATTATATCTTGATGCTTTATTGAAAATCATTAATAAAAATTCCTCAATAGAGGTTGTTGCTACTGCAAGTAATGGAGCTGATTTAATAGAAAAACTAAAAACGAATATTGTTGATTTAGTTTTACTTGATTT
>JAGLDA010000005.1 GCA_023145955.1 Bacteroidales bacterium | reverse complement strand
TCTTAATTCCTAATTCCCCTATTCTCCCTTAAGCAAGGTATCGAAGTTTGTACCTACCGATATAGTATTTGTACCACCAGCCAAGTGATAATTAGCTCTAGTATACGATACTTTAAAGTTATAAACCTTAATACCAAAGCCAAATGAAAAGCCCACAAGGCCTGCTTTACTATAAATCTTCATTTCTCGCTGACGACGATAATTATAACCCATTCTAACCATAAAATTGCCTTTACCAGGCACGAACTCTACTCCCATTGCTAAGTGGCGCAATGCGTTATCACCAAATTCAGCATATTTATTTACTTCTTTTTTCTCTCCAGTAAATGGATCTATATCTTTCTCAGAATCGGGATTTTCATAATTAAGGCTCCATTTATGCAAATTATTAAATAAGAAAACTAGCCTAATTGGCGCGTGTTCAAACTTCTTGGCAATACCCAACTGAATATCAAAAGGCAATTGTTCATTTTCTCCTGAAGCATATGATGTAATTTGTCTCCCCATATTCTTTAAAAGCAAAGAGCTAGAAAATTGTTTATCCATATCAAAATATGTAATAGCTACATCCGCTGCAATTCCATACGACTTATACTCTTCTAAGGATGAAAAAATATTTTTTATATTGGCACCTATTACAAATTTTTCAGAAAGAGGCTTAGACCAACCCACAATAAAAGCATAATCCGAAGCATTAAACTCACCAATTTTTTGACCAGTATTATCAGTTTGATCAAATTTGCCATAGTTAGCAAACTGCATGCTAGCAACAAAAGTACCTACTTTCTCAAAGTTATAAGCATAGCTAATTAATCCCGAATTAATATCTGCAATAAAATCAATATAATCTAAAGAAATATTATTATGCATTTGCTTATTTATAAGCGAAGGATTTGCGTAAGCCAAAGAGATATCATTATCATAAATAGGAAGAAAATTTGAGCCCAATGCAGTTACTCTAGTAGAGTTGGTTGCATTTAAAAAATTATAAACAGAGTTTCCTGCATGCTGACCATATAAATCAATAGAGCTAACAAAAGCACATAATGCAATGAGTATTATAGTTTTATATTTAATAGCTGTCAATTTTTTCGTTTTATAATAAAATAATAAGTTAGTAACGCAAAGTAACATTTTTTATTTCATATGTTTGTGTTTTTTATTTAGCCATTTGAGCCAGATAATAAAAAACAATTAGTCCTTTGTTAAGAATTATTTTTATCATATTCATATCATTTTTCAATAATTATATTATTAATTATCAAGTATAATTGACCCATATATTCAGTAAAAAAACTATATTTGCATAATGTGGATATTACAATCAATAGAATGGAGTGTTTCGCCGGAAATATTCAGCATCGGCTTCTTACATATAAGGTATTATGGAATATTATTTGCCATAGGATTTATGGCTGGATTTTATATAATCCAAAAATACTATCGTGATGCCGGACAAGACCCATTAGAAGTAGACAACTTTCTTATATACACTATTTTAGGAGGAATAATAGGTGCCCGAATAGGTCATATTGTTTTTTACGAATTTGATTATTACTCCGCCTATCCATCAGAAATACTTAAAGTATGGCATGGTGGCCTTGCTAGCCATGGTGGCGTTGCAGGTGTTTTGCTATCAACTTATCTGTTCTCACGGAAATACAATAAGCCTTTTCTTTGGATTGCCGACAGACTTGCAATGCCTGCCGCATTTATTGGAGGGCTAATACGAATTGGTAATCTTATGAATAGTGAGATTTATGGTCCACAAACAGATTTGTCATGGGGATTTATATTCCTACGAAATGGAGAAACTATTGCCAAGCACCCTACCCAAATATATGAAGCATTGGCCTATTTCGCCATAGCTGCTTTTATATGGTTTGTATATAAAAAGGAAAATGGTAAAGTACACTTTGGCAAGCTCAGTGGTTACTTCCTAGCACTAGTGTTTACTGCGAGATTTTTTATAGAATTTATTAAAAACAATCAAGCGAGTTTCGAAGAAAATATGTTCTTAAATGTAGGACAATTATTAAGTATTCCTATAGTAATTATTGGCATTTACCTAATAGTATCATCCAAGAATAAACCTAAAAGTTTAGATGAACCGCAAACATAACAAATACGAAAAAACCATAATAATTGCTGATGATGACTCAATAAATATTGAACTTATTAGTATTATTCTTCGTAATATAAATGCCAATATTGTAAGCTTTGAAAACGGGCTAAAAGTAATTGATTACATTGCTGATAACCATGCTGATATAATTATTCTTGATATTCAAATGCCTATACTAAATGGCTTTGAAACCTCACAAAAGTTGCATGAAATGGGATTTGACGGAGCTATTTTGGCTCTAACTGCTCTAAATACAACTAACGAAATGGAGAAATATGAAGATTATAAATTTGATGAAGTGATTGAAAAACCTATCAGACGAATAGAATTTCTAAAAATTATAAATCAATATTTAGAAAATAACTAATAAAACTATAATTATGGTCTTAGTACTAAGGCTGTAAATATCCCCAAGTAATTTCCAATAGCATAGCCCACAATGCCAATAGTTAAACCACTTATAATGAGTGATCTATTATTAAGTGCTCCAGCTATTACTGGTACAAAAGGTGGTGAGCAAATCAACGCTGTAGAGGTAATGATCATTGTATCAGCATCTATTTTAAATAATTTTGATAATAATAAATGCAGCAGTAGAGACAATGTAATTGTAAAGCTTACATAAAGAAATATTGGAATAGCTTCCAAAGAGAATTTTTCCATATCGGCCATTGATGCTACTACCAAACTAAATACTAATATTAAGTACATCCCCAATTCATAAGTTTTGGGAGTTCGTCGCAATACAGGCACAAACGACACTCCTATTCCAATGGTTGTAATAGATAATATTATTATCATAACTTGATACTCTTCAGCAAATAAAGTGCTTATACCAAATGAAAATGCAAATATTAAAACTGATACCAAGAGCATAAACAATGTTGGAAGAATGTTATATTTCTTAAAAAAATTTGAATAATCTTCATTATTAGTAAAATCAACTCCTGGTTTTTGAAAGCTAGACTTATTAAGATAACCATAGGGAAGCCATTTCTTAAACCATACTTTTCCTATGGTCATAAGGAATAACAAATAAGCACCAGAATATATTAAGTCTGAAGTATGTACCATTAAATACTCATGAGACGGAACACCCAACGCTTCTTTAATTGATGCCAAATTTGGAGTACCACCAGTATACACACCAACCAATAAGCCTGAAATTTTCCATGCATCAGGAATAATCGGTTTAAACAAAAAATATCCAGTTATTACAACTATAGAAACTGATATCAAACCCAAACCCAATGACACAAAGCTTTTAGGAGCCATCCTCGTCCACGATGAAAAATTAAGACTTACTAATAATAATGGCAGTGCTAATAAAATACTTATGTTAGTAATATTTTCTTGTATAGGAAAACTAGCTGCGTCTATTATTCCAATATTGCCAATAATAATACCTATAATATATACAACAACAACATTTCCAGCTTTACGAATAAGCAAAAAACGCCCAGCATAATGTATAACTAATGCAGGAGTTAGAAGATAAAATATTATTAAAAGTATATTTTTAAAAAGCAATTCCATTGATTTCTATTATGTCTATTATAATTAAAAATCAAATTTAGCAATAATTTTACATAATTATGTATTAAGAATATTTTTTTATCATTTATTTATTTATTCCTAAAAATATTGTAAACAAGCAGTTTATATAATTCCTTTTGCACTTACTATTCTTTTGTGAATATTCTATTGACAAAAATAAGTCTATGGAGCATAAATTCCTTGAATTTTAGTTTATTATTTTTATCCTTTTTATCATCATCATAGCGAATAAATTGATTTTTATTTTTATTAGTTTTAGAGGAGCTAGCATTCTTTTTACTATTATTTACATAAATATCAATATCTTCATTTATTATAGAAAGCAATCTACTACGCACATTATCACTAATTACTACACTTGCAGTTTTACTATTTATTGAAATCATATTAGATATTTTACTATTTGCACTATTTGACAACTTGGATTCTTTCTTAGAAAGAAGCAAAGAGTATATATTCTTTATTAAAACTAATAAATATAGCCTGAACTCAGATACGTTATTCTCAACGGTATAAAATGCCTTATTAATTACTATTTCTTCCGACGATTCGTAATTGAGTTCACAACTCTCTGTATAATTCAATCCTTCAACATTGAAAATACTATTTCCTATTTCATAAAACCGATCTGATAATCTAAGTACTGCTAGTTCCATAACTTAATTTGCTTAATATTTATTTTTATTAATACTATTTATATAAAAGCTCTTTCATGAGCTAACGAGGACAAAAATAATACGTAAATACCCTTTAATACAAGCCTTTTAAGTGGTTTTTTAGTACTTAATTAATATTTTAAGTTACTTAATTTATACTTAATATTTTTTCAACTACTTAATTTATACTTAATTTTTATTAAGTAAAGCTTGATTTCACTTAATAAATATCTTATATTTGCAAAATCACTTATAATCTCAAGTATAAAGGTAGTAATGGCTATAATTTTGCAAAAAAACCATTTTGAAGTAATTGATTTACTAGCACAAAGCATAAGCTTAGTGCCAGGATTTCAATATGCCTATGCTTTTTATCACAACCCTATTAGCAAGCAAATTGAATCTTCATATGCTAATAATACCACCATTAGCAAAGTAAATACTAATTCGGAACAACTATCTGATAGCATTATTAAGCTACGTAGCTTAAAACATAAAATAGAATGGGTAAATCAGGATGAGATTCCTTTTGTGAAACATAATAATAAGATAGAGATACAAAAGGAGGTTTTTGATGAATTAAAGCACCATATACTTCTATACCGTGTAAAGAGTAGTTTTGATAATAATTACGACTTATTATATATATACTTCAACGCTGATTATTCAAATTTTGGAATTAGCAATTCTGCCAATGGACTTACCACATATCAAAAAAGCATTATCTCTACCCTAGTGTCTAATTCTTTTAACATATTTCTAAAACAAAGAACAGCAAACAATAATGCGCAAAACCTGCTACGTGATGATATGGCAAGAATGCAAGATCAGCTAAAAGAGTATAAATATTCTTCAGAAATAAAAAAATACAAAGCATTAATAAAAGAATATATCTATTCTAAGTTTGATTTGCAGATAAATAAGTTCAACCTAATAGCTAACTATTCCGCAGAAGTAGACTCCTTAATGAGCAATTATAAAGGTAATATTGATGATGTAAATAATCAAGTGGAACAATGTGTAGCAATGGCATTTCGTATGCAAAATCCTATTCCTGGAAGCATTTTAGATATTGACGAATTTGTTTTTCAGTCATTTTTTAATAGTAACCACAAAAAGAATAACTCATCTGCTAATCTTACAGCTATTGATAGCCGAAAGCAAAAGGCAATTCATTTCTTGAATAATTTGGAAAGTGCTGCGAGAGTTGTGATGGCTAAAGGTAATAGTATTACGGGCACTAGAGTTGGGCAAGCAATGCAATCGCCAATCTCCGCTCCTGCCATTAGCGATTATATAAAGAAATATCAAAAGCCATTAAAGCAACTTTGCGAAGAGAATCCTGAATTATGGGTGCTTGTACAAAAGTCCTTTAATCCATTAAAAAATATTCTTTCTGCTTAACTTATTAGGTTAAGCCTAAATTGATTTTTTTAGAACATCAACAAAAATATCCAAATCGGCCTTAGTAGTATATTTACTCATCGCCAATCTAATGGCTCTATATTTATCTGCTTTACCTATTGCCTCCATCACATGAGAGTCTTTAAGTGCACCTGAAGAGCATGCGCTACCACCAGAAATCATAACTCCTGAAATATCAAATTTCATAAGCAGCATTTCATTATTTTGAGTTTTGGGAACTGCAATATTCACAAGGTTGGGAAGTCCTATTTTGGGTCCATTAAAAGATACACCATTAACTTCAGACTCTATCCTATCAATCAAATAGCTCTTCAATATATTATATTTAATAGCATTAGCAGGCATTGATTCATATATAATTTCCATAGCCATAGCCATTGCCGCAATTGCAAAAATATTTTCGGTACCAGCACGCATATTACGCTCTTGCGATCCAATAAATAATGGATCCACTTTTTGCTCTCCTTTAATATATATAAACCCTACACCTTTAGGTCCGTGAAACTTATGCGCCGAACCTATTGCAAAATGAGGATAGCCAGCATTAAAATCATTATTAAATTTACCTATGGTTTGAACTGTATCTGATAGAAATAAAGCTTGATATTTTTCGCATATTTCGCCTACTTTTTTCATGGATAATAAGGTACCAATCTCATTATTAGCATGCATTAAACTCACTAAAGCCTTACCATCACAATTCTGTAATTCTGCATCTAGCTTATTCATATCTATATTGCCTTCCTCGTCAACAGAAAGCATACAAATATCCACATTATACAATTTTGCATAATGATTTATAGAACTCAACATTGCAAAATGCTCTGTGGGGCTTGTAATTACCTTTGTAATTTCGTCCTTACATAATACGCCATTCACAATAGTATTTATACCCTCAGTACCTCCCGAGGTAAAAAATATTTCTGATGGACTTACATTTAATAAAGAGGATATTTTGGTACGAGCATCTTCAACAATAACACGCGCTTGCCTACCATAGGCATGAATTGAAGATGGATTGCCATAGTGCTTATGCATCAAATCATGCATATAATCTATCACAATGGTATCCATTTGCGTTGTTGCAGCGTTATCTAGGTAAATCATTGTTTTCGTTTTAATTCTTAGTAATTAATTGGTGAGTCTTCGGCCATTCATTAATATAACGACTGCTGACTACCAATAACGAATTACCTATAGCGGAAATATGAAATTATGCCATAAATAGAACCGCCTACTATACCACCAATAATTGAGGCAAATAAAACAAACTTATTAAACTCACCCATTTTGAAAGATTGCCAAGCAATACTTAGTCCAAACATTACCGCACCAAAAATAAGACCTTGCTTAAGTGGTGATTTTCTATTTACTAGAGGAGCGCCCATTACATAAAAGAGTTTATATCGTTCATAATTTTATGCGCAAGCTCATCAGCTTTCTCAAGAGATGAATCTTCAGCATAAATTCTTATAATTGGTTCTGTATTAGACTTTCTAAGATGTACCCATGAATTTTCAAAATCAATTTTTACACCATCAATTGTTGTAATCTTTTCATTTGAATACTTATCCTGCATCTTAATTAATATGGAATCAACATCCATTTCTGGCTTTAGTTGAATTTTATTCTTACTAATAAAGAAAGCCGGGTATTCAGCTCTAAGCTCTGATACTTTAATATTTCTTTTTGCTAAATAGGTAAGAAATAAAGCAATGCCCACTAATGAATCTCTACCAGCATGAAGTGTTGGGTATATTATACCACCATTACCCTCACCACCAATTATTGCATTAGTTTTTCGCATCATTTCTACCACATTCACCTCTCCCACTGCTGATGCAGAATATTTATAACCTTGCTTTATTGTAATTTCGCTTAAAGCTCTAGTAGAGGACATATTAGAAACTGTATTTCCTGCTTGATGTTGCAAAACGTAATCTGCTACAGCCACAAGAGTATATTCTTCGTTAAACATTTCACCATTTTCCATAACAATAGCAAGGCGATCAACATCGGGGTCAACCACAAAGCCAACATCAGCTTTATTATCTACCACAGCAGCAGAAAGCTCTGTTAAATGCTCTGGAAGAGGCTCTGGATTATGAGGAAAATGACCCGTAGGTTCTACATAAAGTTCTATGGTATTCTCAACTCCCAGCTCTTTAAGAAGTGGTAAAATAGAAATTCCTCCAGTAGAATTTACTGCATCAAGAGCAACAGTAAAATTAGCTTTACGAATAGCTTCTACATCTACCAAATCCAGATTAAGAATATGATTAATATGATTAGATATTGCATTTGAATCGTTTGTTGTGCTTCCCAAATCGTCAACCTGGGCATAATCAAACTGCTCTTTTGCTGCAATCTCCAATAACTCTGCTCCTTCTGCAGCATTAATAAATTCACCCTTTTCATTAAGAAGCTTTAGAGCATTCCATTGTTTAGGGTTATGCGAAGCGGTAAGAATAATTCCACCTTGTGCTTTATGATCAGTTACTGCCATTTCCACGGTAGGCGTAGTAGATAATCCTAAGTCAATAACATCAATTCCCATAGCATTTAGCGTGCCTATAACCACATTATTGACCATAGGACCTGAAATACGTGCATCGCGCCCAAGAATTACTTTTATTTTACTATTTGTAAATTTATTACGAAGTTGAGTAGAGTATGCCGATACAAATTTCACCACATCCAATGGGCTTAATGTATCTCCTGGCTCTCCACCAATTGTACCTCTAATGCCTGAAATTGATTTAATTAATGTCATAAATAATATTTTTTCTATTTTTCCGATATTTAGAATGCAAATATACGCTAGTTATTTTCGATATTGTAAACTTATATTATCTCTCTTCCGAAAGGTGTTAATGCTATTGATGCTAATTTAAAATGTTGTTTTCCAAATGGAATACCAATAATAGTAATACTAAAAATAATTCCAAAAATTATATGAGTTAAACTAATCCATATTCCACCTATAAAAAACCAAATAATATTCATTAGTGTCCATAAAAAAGAAGACTCTTTATTTCTGTAAACTACCTCCTTGCCAAATGGCCATAATGCTAATAAGCCCAATTTTAAAGTTTGAATCCCAAATGGAATCCCAATAATTGTAATAAACAATAACAGACTTGAAATGAAATATTCAAGAGCAATAAATATTCCTCCAAATAAAAACCATATTATATTTCCTATTGTTTTCATAGATTTAAAAATTATATTTCTGAAATACAGAACCTAAATTAATATTTTAATAAGCATGCAAATATACTTCATTTTTATTCACTAATAATTGCTAATAACTCTTTATAAACATTAATAATTTGAATACAATGCTTCACTATTTTTGTTGAAATATTTTAAAATAAGAAAATGAATAAAATACACATAATTTTAATAATAGTTCTTACTATATTAATAAGTAGCTGTAACACAAACAACACTATTAATAATGAGAATTCAAATTCTAATGATTCTATACAGCCTGCTGTAAAGCAAATTGCTCAAACGAAATTCGGAATAAATATTAATGACTATACAATTGAGAAAGGTAATATTAAAAAAAATGAATTCTTCTCTAATTTGTTACAAGATAATGGAATATCGTATCCTAGTATATTGGAAACCATAGAAGCTAGCAAAGATATATTTGATGTTAGATATATGCGTACTGGTGACACCTATTATACTTTTAATAGAATTGATTCTACCAACAAAACAGATTATATAATATACCATTTGAACAAAACCAATTATATAAAATTTGATTTTAGAGATAGTATTATTGCTAGCGAGCATCAACTTCCTATTATTATTGATACAAATATTGCGATAGGAATAATTGAGAGCTCAATGTGGACAAGTTTTAAAAACGCAGGATACGATCCAATGTTATCGATGGAGCTGTCTGATATATATGCCTGGACTATTGATTTTTACGGATTACAAAAAGGTGATAGTTATAAAGTAGTTTATGAGAAAAGATATATTGACAGCACTTATATAGGGTTAGGTAAAGTATTGGCAAGTTACTTTATACACAGTGGACATAATTACAAGTCTTATATATTTGTACAAGATAGTTTAGAAGATTATTTTGATGAAGAAGGCGGTAGTTTGCGCCGAGCTTTCTTAAAAGCACCATTACGCTATAGTAGAATAAGCTCTAGATACAGCCATAGTCGCCTACACCCTATTCTTAAGATCCGACGTCCACACCATGGGGTTGATTATGCTGCACCTACAGGCACTCCTGTACAAACTATTGGCGATGGCAAGGTGTTATATGTGGGCAGAAAAGGTGGATACGGAAAATACATTAAAGTAAAGCATAATGGAACTTATACCACAGGATATGCGCACCTATCTAGATATGCCAAAGGATTGAAAGTAGGGCAATTTGTAAAACAAGGCGAAACCATTGGCTTTGTTGGGTCTACAGGGCGTTCTACTGGTCCACATTTAGACTTTAGAGTTTATAAAAGTGGAACACCCATAGACCCTTTAAAAATGAAATCTCCACCAGCTATACCTATAAAGGATACAATGATGACTTTATATAATAAAACAATGGATAAATATAATTTACTTTTAAGTACCGACTAATTGTAATAAGCTAATTATGATACGATTTCTTATATTATTCATTTTTATTATGCCCCTATCTTCTAATAAGACAGGCACTATAAGTATAACTATAGAAAACATTGAGAGCAACGAAGGGCAAATAATAATTGGACTATGTAATTCAAAAGACAGCTACCCTAAGAAACCAATAATTAGAAAAATTATAATAATTGAAAATGGGGAAACCAAATTAGAAATACCAAATATAGCTTATGGTAAGTATGCAATTAGTGTTATTCACGACGAGAATAGTAATGGTAAATTAGATTTCTATTTTTTTGGTCCACCAAAAGAGAAAACTGCAGCATCTAATAATCCTAAAAACACATTTGGTCCACCATCGTGGGAAGAATCTAATTTTATATTAGATAAAGAGAATATTTCTATTAATATTTCGCTATAATTTAAATTATTCATAGTAAAATTATTTCTATAATTAATATTATTTCGCCATTCAACTAAAGTCATTTGTCAACTTTATATTGTTAAAAATACCTATCATTCTATATTATATTGTTATAAAATAATTTAAATTTGCTATTCAATAATATTACTAAATAATTATTAGTAGCATTTTATAACAAATAAATCAAACATCTATATTATCTAGTCTATGAAAAAAATAAGCATTTTAGGAGCAGGATTATCAACCACAAGTTTGATAGATTATCTTTTGGAAAGAGCTGAACAATACAATTGGCAAATTAATGTTGGCGATTGTGACATTAGTATTGCTAAAAGCAAAATTGGTAAATATAAAAATGCAACAGCCTTTGATTTCAATGTAAATAATAGCGAACAAGTAGAAAAAACTGTTATTGAGGCTGACATTGTAGTATCTATGCTACCAGCTAGCTTTCATTATATTATTGCCCAAAGTTGTGTAAAACACAAAACTCAAATGCTTACGGCATCATATGTATCTAAGGAGATTAAAGACCTTGAGCAAGCAGCTAAAGAATCAAAGGTAGGTATTTATATGGAGCTAGGTGTAGATCCTGGCATTGACCATATGTCGGCAATGAGAATTATTGACAAACTAAGGAATGATGGTTCTACTTTAAATGGATTTTTCTCTTCTACAGGAGGATTAGTTGCTCCAGAATATGATAACAACCCATGGCATTATAAGTTTACATGGAACCCAAGAAACGTAGTACTTGCTGGGCAAGGGGTTTCAATGTTTATTCGCAACGGAAGATATAAATACATTCCATACCAACGATTATTTCATCGCCTAAGTGAAACTACAATTGAGGGTTATGGTGATTTTGAGATATATCCTAATAGAGACTCATTAAAATATCGTAAAACATACGGATTAGAAACAATTCCTACTATTTTTAGAGGAACAATGCGAAGAAAAGGTTTCGCTAGAGCATGGAATGTTTTTGTACAATTGGGAGCTACTGACGATTCATATGCAATTGAGAATTCAGAAAACATGACTTTCCGTCAATTTATAAATAATTTTTTAGCCTATGAAGAACATACACCTTTGGAGGAAAAAATAAGAAATCATTTTAGTATTCTTATTACTGATGATGTATATAATAAATTAAAATGGCTTGATATTTTTGAGGATATTAAGATACCTTTAAAAGAAGCCACCCCTGCTCAAATATTACAATACATACTAGAACGCAAGCTTCAACTTGAAGAAGGCGATAAAGATATGATAGTAATGCAGCATAGGTTTGAGTTTACTACCAAAGAAGGCAAGGAAAAAGAAATTGTATCTACTATGGTAGTAAAAGGCGAAACCAAGGAAAAAACAGCCATGGCTATAACCGTAGGAACACCTTTGGCAATTGCTGTAAAAATGGTTGCAAATAATGAACTTAATCTTACCGGAGTTCATGTGCCAGTAATTCCAGAAATGTATAATCCAATTTTGGATGAGTTGGAGAATTTAGATATAAAATTCACCGAAGTAGAGAAATAATTATAAAATATTATAGGTATTTCTTTAGTTTTAAGCATTAAAAATACCTACAAATATCTAAATATCAAATACTTCACATAATTTTAATTTTATTATAATATTTTTAATTTATGTGAAGTATTTATGTATCTTTGCACTCGCAAAACGGAGGAGAAATTTAATTTCAGATTACCAATTTATGAATGGTATGACTCTCGAAGGCAAAACAACCCTATTGCGGGGTGGAGCAGAGGTAGCTCGTCGGGCTCATAACCCGAAGGTCATCAGTTCGAATCTGGTCCCCGCTACTAAAACTTAAGCCACTGAATTTCAGTGGCTTTTTTTATGAGCATATTTTTCTTGAATTTGTAAAATCTGCTAAATAAAAGAATATCAATAGTGTAGCTAGTTCGTAGTCTGGTTTAGGTAAGCAATTATTTAAACTAAGAAATTTAGGCTTAAATCACAAAATTGTAACACAAACCCTTCCTAATCCTTTTGAATAGACTCTAACCAATACCTATTTTCAAATAGTAAGTGCTTCAGTGGTGTATTGCGGCACATATTATTTGTTAACTTTGCATTATTATATATTATTTTAAATATGATGAAATTAACAGAAGTAGATATAAAAAATATAGCTCAGTCAGGTGAAGGGTATAATGCAGAGTTTAAAATTAACGTTCCTTCAAAAATCAGAGACCTTGCAGGAGAAGTTTGTGCATTTGCCAATGCAGCAGGAGGTGTGATTTTACTTGGTATAAATGATGATAATGAGATCAAAGGCATTGAAATAAGTAATAGTAAACGCTCTGCTATTCAGAATACTTTATCTGGTCTTAATCCTCATATACATTGTCCGTTTTATTTTGTAGAGGTGGATGGCAAACAAATAGCGGTGATAGATATCCCTTCGGGCTTACAGAAGCCCTATACTGTATCAGGTGCTATTTATATTCGCCAAGGAGCAAACTCGCAAAAATTAACATCGGCAGAACAAATGCGAGATTTCTTTCAGCAATCAGGACGCATTTATTTTGATGAGGGTAGTTGTAATGAATTTATTTATGAAAACGACTTTGATAAGGAGTTTTTTAAGGAGTTTAGAGTTGTTGCTGGTTTTTCAGAATCTACAGATAATGAACAAATTATTAAAAACTTAAAACTATTAGATAAACGTGAGGTTTTTAAAAATGGTAGTGTTTTGTTTTTTGGCAAGAAACCTGAAAGCATTTTTGATAAAGCAGTAATTCGCTGTGTAGCTTTTGAAGGCACTGATAAAGTTCAAATAATTGACGATAAAATTTGGGGTGGAAATTTAATGCAACAATATAAAGAAGCTTTACAATGGTTAAAAACCAAATTAAATGTACGTTATATTATTGAAGGTAGTGGCCCTCGGAAAGAGGAATGGGAAATACCATTAGTAGCACTAAAAGAAGCAATTATCAATGCTCTTTCGCACCGTGATTATTATGATAAGGGAGGACGAATAATGATAGAATTATTTGATGATCGTTTGGAAATAACCAATCCTGGAGGTTTAGTTAGTTCAATTAAACAGTATGAATTTGGCACAAAAAGCGCTAGCCGAAATCCGCTTATTTTCGGTTTATTCCAAAGGGTTAATATGGTAGAACAGGTAGGGTCAGGAATAAAAAGAATAAAAGCAGCAATTTTAGATGCTGGTTTACTTGAGCCAATTTTTAAAACAGAAGGTTTATTTACCATTGTTTTTAGAAAAACTACTATAAAAGAGAAGGTGGTGGCGAATGAGCAGAATAAACTAGAAATTATTGCGGAACGATTGCGGAATGATTGCGGAACGATTGCGGTAGAAGTTTATAATCTAATGATTAAAAA
The DNA here is from genome assembly GCA_023145955.1 of Bacteroidales bacterium. Lineage (GTDB taxonomy): Bacteria > Bacteroidota > Bacteroidia > Bacteroidales > UBA1556 > UBA6267. The sequence goes on along the minus strand of JAGLDA010000005.1, from coordinate 217 downwards.
TTCTGACATTACAATAAGTGAATTAGCAAAGAGAATTAACAAAAGTGAACGTACTATAGAATATAGTATTGCTAAATTGAAAAAATTCGGATTTATTGAAAGGATTGGTCCTAAATTAGGCGGTCGTTGGCAGGTTTTAATCAACTAAAAAAAACTTATTTTTTCAACCACCAATTTTCACTGCGAACTCTTTTGCCCAATTTTCACTAAAAAACAA
>JAGLDA010000049.1 GCA_023145955.1 Bacteroidales bacterium | reverse complement strand
AAAATGAGAAAATCAAAATTGTATCGAAGGATGGGAATTTGGCTACGTCCTTTTTCTAAGGAGGACCTAACAAAACAATTATCAAACCATTAAATAATACTACAATAAATCATTCCTATTACTTACGTACCTAATTTTAACTTTCTCTTACTGAGTTTTTACCGAATAGGCCTTTCTTCACTATTAGATACTTAAAACAACTTAAACACCGCTTCAGCCTTCAAAAGACTTTCTTGGTATTCATCTTCGGCATTGCATAGGTATGTAATTGCACCACCGGTAGATAAACTAAGGTATTTATTACTACTATTAAAAAGTAAAGTTCTTATTATTACATTAAAATCAAAATCTCCATTAGGTTCAATATAGCCAACAGAACCCGAAAATATCCCACGTTTTATGTCTTCATATTTTTCAATTAGCTCCATGGAACTATATTTTGGTGCCCCCGTCATGCTTCCCATTGGAAAGGTAGCTTTAAAAATATCCGTAATATTGGTATCAGCGCTTATTTCTGCCGAAATAGTAGAAATCATTTGATGTACATGCTTAAAACTATAAATTTCGCAGAGTTCTTCTACTTTAGTTTTCTTTGAGTTCGGAATTCTTGACAAATCATTTCTTACAAGATCCACTATCATTATATTTTCTGCAATCTCTTTAGTGCTAGTTTTAAGGTCAGCTATGGCTTTCTTATCTTCAATAGCATTACTTTTCCTTCTAGCAGTTCCTTTAATGGGTTGTGTAATAATTTTATTGCTATTCTTTTGCATATACCGCTCAGGACTTGCACTTATTATATATTTATCATTAATTCTATAATATGCAGAAAATGGAGCGGGGGAGAGCTTACACATTTTCTTATATATTAGCCAAGGCTTAGCGATAATAGCACCTTCGACATAAAACTCTTGGCAAAAATTCATTTCATATATATCACCATGTTTAATATCTTTTCTAATACTATCAATTGTTTCTAGATATTTCTTTTTACTAATTCTATTCTTAAAAGAGCCAATATTATGAAACTTATCACTGGTATCGGTAACATCAGAAGAAATTATCGTTTCAAATTTTAGTAAGTCTTTTATTGTTAGCGACGAATGATAGTGAAGGGTTATTTCATTATCAATATTTGTTATTACATATTTGGGAACATAATAAAAGAAGTCGCTAAATTCTAGTTTATCAGAATTATTAGAGAATAGTTTTTCAATACCGTTCTTATAATCATAGGATAGGGCAGTGAATATCCAGTCTCCAGCATTATTATCCATAAACACCTGAGTATCTATTATATAATTGTCTGTATTTGTTTGCTTTGAATCTAGTATGCAAATACTATCGAGAGCGATAATCCAATTATATTTTGAATATTTATCAGCAGCAACATCATTAGAATTTAAAAAACTACATACAGCAAATTGCTCACTTTTTTGCAAAATATTATTATAGAAAGTGGCTTCATTAGCTATATTGAGTACTTTTTTATTGAACATATTATTCTAACTTTTCTTCAAATCAATTGAATAATGCAGTCCTATATTATTTCTTCTAGCTTTTGCCTGTTTAACAATAAGATATGCAGTATTTATAGAATTTCGTAATTCGCAGAGTTCTTTATTAAGAATAGAAATATTAAATAATTCCTCAGTTTCATGATATATTAGATGCAAACGGTCAAGAGCACGCTGCAAACGAAGATCAGACTTTACTATACTTACGTAGGAGTTCATTATTAGTTGAAGTTCATTTTGAGTTTGGGTAATGAGGATCATCTCTTCATTCAGTATAGTTCCTTCTGCATTCCAATCAGGAATATCATCTCTCCAATTAATGGTTTTATACTGTTCGATAGAATCGCAAGCAGCATTATGCGAAAAAACCACAGCTTCTAATAAAGAATTTGAGGCAAGTCTGTTTGCACCATGTAAGCCAGTAGAGGAGCATTCGCCTGATGCATATAGATTTGCAATGGAGGAACGACTATTTTTGTCCACTTTAATACCACCACAGGTATAATGGGCTGCAGGAGTAACTGGGATGAAATCTTCACGAATATCAATTCCTAAACTCATGCATTTTTTGAAAATACCAGGAAATTCCGTTACCAAATTCTCTTTATTTAGGTGAGTACAATCAAGAAAAACATGATTTGTACCATTAGTTTTCATTTCGGAGTCAATAGCTCTAGCAACAATATCTCTGGGAGCTAAATCTTTTCTTTTATCATATTTACTCATAAAAGCAACTCCTTTTTTATTTCTAAGAATAGCACCAAAGCCACGCATTGCTTCAGTAATTAGAAATGATGGTTTCTCACCAGGATTATAAAGGCTAGTAGGATGGAACTGAATAAATTCCATATTTTCAATTTTCGCCTTAGCTCTGTAAGCCATTGCAATTCCGTCACCAGTAGCCACTATTGGGTTAGTTGTTGTGCGATATACGTTTCCTGCGCCACCAGTAGCAATCATTGTTATTTTTGAAAGAATAGTAAAAATCTTATTGTTATTGGGGTTTAGTATATATGCACCATAGCATTGTATATTTTTTGTACGACTATAAACTCTTAGCCCCATATGGTGTTGAGTAATAATATCTATAGCAAAATGGCGCTCTAAAATTTCTATATTTTCATGCTCTTTTACTGCTTGAAGAAGGGCTCTAATTATCTCTTTGCCAGTAGCATCCTTATGGTGTAGTATCCTGTTTTCTGAATGTCCGCCTTCACGACCTAGAGAATATGATCCATCAGTTTGTTTATCGAAATCAGCTCCCCATTTAATTAATTCTTTAATTCTAGCAGTGCTTTCGTGCACAGTCATTTCTACAATTTCTCTATTACATAAACCAGCTCCAGCATCAATAGTATCTTCCACATGCTTATTATACGAATCTGGTGAAGACATTACAGCCGCAATTCCACCTTGAGCATATTTTGTTGATGTTTCATCTGCAATAGCTTTTGATATAATAATAACTTTTCCGTGCTTGGCAACTTGTAGTGCATAGGTTAATCCAGCAATACCGGAACCTATAATTAGAAAATCAACTTCTTTGCGCATTTGCTTTTTTGTTTGTTTACAAATACAAATGTAAGTAATAATAGTATTTATTCAATAGCTATTAAAATAAAATTCAATATTAATCTTAGGTATATAAAATCTATCGATATAGCGATAAATTCTTGTGGAGTTGTCGCTATATATGATTTAATGCTAAATATGGCCAAATAGCCCGTATTTCTTGATTATATATTATTGTCTCATAATTAATATTATGTTAAATAGACTTTTTCTATATACTCCACTCTTGTATTCTTAAGTTAAGAATGTTAGATTAATATTATGTTAAGTGATTTTATATGATGCTTTATTTTCGTAATACATGGAATATTGCTTGTTATACCAATTGTGATATAAATCTGCTGATTAATAAATTGGAATATATTTATCCAATTTTGTTGATAATAATTGTATTCATGAACGCAAAGCATTACTTGTATTCAAGGCAAAAATTCGTTGCATAGCCAAAGCTACGGAAATAATTTT
>JAGLDA010000048.1 GCA_023145955.1 Bacteroidales bacterium | reverse complement strand
CTATATCATTGAATTGCAGACGTAAACGCCTGTATATAAAATAATATAATTTTGAAACCCCTGCCCTAGCATGCCCCGTTTTCGCTTATTCCTACCCATTTCTGGGCTGTTTTCATAGATGAATTCCAATGGGTCTGACTAAAGTTATTTTATGTACCTGCCTTCCTGTTTTGTAATATGTTAATGAATTTCAAAAATATGTCATGTACATAGGTCATTACTATATATATCTTAAAAAAAACTGTCATATACTTACAAATAAATCATAAAAACCCTATTGTTTATAAAAGATAACGACCAAAGGGAGTAATCCCTTTATAAACATATACTTTGTACATTTCAATAGTAATTTTTAGACGCAGATTACACTGATTAATTATGATAAATAGGATTTCAGTTTTGTTGAAATAAATCATATAAAATCATAATAATCAGCGTTTGAAGAATAATTGTATTTAGTATTTATTCTGTTAATTTCAAGCGTATATTAAATATACTAAATAATAGCCTAGAACAAATGTATTTTTCAGTATCTGACAAAAATACAATCCATTACATTACTTCAATCAATTAATAATAAGCTTCTTAAAACTTATTAATTTGAGATAAAAACTAATTGCTATATTTGCTCAAAATTTTAAAACAAAAGAATGGAAGATTCGATATTAACATCAGTAGTATTACCAGTTTCATTAGCAGTAATAATGTTTGGAATGGGCTTATCATTAGTAATTGGTGACTTTAGGAGAGTTTTTAAATACCCTAAAGCTGCATTTATAGGTCTAAGCAATCAGTTAATTCTATTACCTCTAATTGGCTTTGCATTAGCATTAATTTTTAATCTATCACCAGCAATGGCAGTAGGTCTAATGATTATTGCCGCTTGCCCTGGTGGACCCACAAGTAATTTAATAACCCATATTTCTAAAGGTGATATTGCTTTATCCATCTCCTTAACTGCAATTTCAAGCTTAATAACTGTTTTTACAATCCCTATTATACTCTCTTTTTCATTAGCTTACTTTACTAATGATAGCGGTGTTCAAATAGAGCTTCCAATTATCGAAACTATTCTTCAGATAATGGTTATTACAATAATTCCTGTAAGCATAGGTATGATTATAAGACATTATAATGAAAAATTTGCTGATAAGATGGAACGCCCAATGCGTATTGCGTCCACAGTTATCTTTATTGCTGTACTTACTGGAATTATACTAGCTAACAGAGAATCGCTTGTATCTCACATAAAAAATGTTGGCACTGTAACTTTGCTATTGAATATAATAACCATGACTATCGGATATTATTCAGCACGATTCTTCTCACTTAATACAAAGCAGTCTATATCTATTACCATCGAAAGTGGTATTCAAAATGGCACATTAGCAATTGTTATAGCAACCACTATCTTGAAACAAGCCGATATGAGTATTCCTCCGGCAGTTTATTCTCTATTAATGTTTTTTACAAGTACTTTCTTAATGTGGAAATTTGGAAGAAGAAAAGTAGAAGCCGATTTATAGAAATTATTTTGAATGTGCAGATGTAAATATTAATCTATTGCAGCTAGAATTCCCGAAAGCTTGCGGCATATGGTATTACGCCAAGCCGACATAGAAATTTAGATACATATATAATCAGTTTAAGGATCAAAATTAACTGATATTTTTTTATAATTTTTATTCGTAATTATACTACAAAGGAATTGTTTTTTTTCGTTGCTTTGCATCTTCAAATATTATGAAAAGCATAGCAGAAAACGTAGGTCTTTTAATCATTAGAGTATTGGATATTTTTTATCCTTTATTCAAAAAAGCGTTGCCATACGAAACATTTAAATATGCTTCTACGGGTGGTCTTAATATGCTATTAGATATTTTCCTTTACTTTGTGTTCTATCATTATGTGGTAAACGAATCCGTTGTAGATATGGGTTTTGTTGCTATGAGTCCCCATATTGCAGCATTCATTTTCGTATTCCCAATTACATTTTTCACAGGTTTTTTGCTTGCAAAATATGTAACATTCACCGACTCACAAATTAAAGGCAAAATGCAATTATCTCGCTATGCCATAAGTGTGGGTGGATCAATTGTTTTACACTATTTTTTATTAAAATTCTTTGTGGAAACACTAGAGTTCTGGCCGCTTGCAGGAAAAATAGTTACTGTGTCGATTGTAGTAGTATATAGTTTCCTTGTGCAGAAGTTTTTTACTTTTAGAACTGGCAAAAAACAACTTAGTAGTTAAGTCTAGAACCACATAAGGCTCTATGAATCAAGCCGCATAAGCCACATAAGGTCACTTTAGTTTTTGTGCTTCTCCTCCTGAATATTTACCGAAGTACCCCTTCTCCCTTCACCCTTCACCCTTTATCATCCTGAGCGCAGCCGAAGGACACCCTTATATTACTTTTACCTTTTTACTTTTTACTTTATTTTTTTATTTATTTTCGCATACTTATGACAAATAATGAAAAGGACAAACTTTCTATAGAGATTAAGAAAAGGCTACTAAAAATAGAAGATCATATTATTGAACTTCGAGAGCTTAGTAAACCCATAGAGCCCGACTGTGCCATTGGCAGGGTTAGCAGAATGGATGCTATTAATAATCAAAGTATTAACCAAGCTAGTTTAGATAAAAAAATTATTCAACAAGAGGGCTTACAAGCAGCTTTGGAGAATATAAACCAAGATGATTTTGGGATATGCCTCAATTGTGGAGCCGAAATACAAATGGGAAGAATACTAATAATGCCAGAGAGTCGTAAGTGCGTAAACTGCTCATAACTAATACCTAAATAACAAATTACAGATAATATGCAACAACTAAACGAATATTTACAATTATTAGACACATTTATAGGAGGTTCATCATGGTTTGTTTTTCTTTTATTAGGAACAGGTCTATTCTTTACTATATATCTAAAATTTCCTCAAATACGTTTCTTTAAGCATGCTTTATTAATTGTAAGCGGAAAATTTGATAAGGATACTGACAAAGGAGATGCAACGCATTTTCAAGCTTTAGCAACAGCGCTTTCGGGCACAGTAGGCACAGGAAATATTGCAGGAGTAGCATTAGCTATACATTTGGGAGGACCTTCTGCTCTATTTTGGATGATAGTAACAGCTTTTCTGGGTATGACTACCAAATTTGTAGAAGTAAGCTTATCTCATAAATATAGAGAGATTGCTGATGACGGCTCTATTTCAGGAGGCCCGATGTACTATATGAAGAATAAGCTTAAGATGAAATGGCTAGCAGCAGTATTTGCTTTTGCTACAATACTTTCGTCTTTTGGCACTGGAAATATGCCGCAAATAAACAGCATTAGCACTTCTGTATATTCTACATTTGGTATTGAACAATGGATTACGGGACTAGTACTTGCTATAATACTAGGATTTGTAATTATTGGAGGTATAAAACGAATAGTAAAAGTAACAGATAAGCTAGTTCCTGGTATGGCTCTAATATATATAATTGGTGTATTAGGAGTTATATTATATAATTGGGAAAATATACTTCCTGCAATTGATGCAATATTTGGTGGAGTAATAAATGGTGGAGCAGCTACTGGTGGTTTCCTTGGAGCTTCTTTTGCTTTCGCTTTCAATAGAGGTGTAAATAGAGGGTTATTCTCCAATGAAGCAGGACAAGGTTCTGCGCCAATTGCACATGCTGCAGCAAAAGCTCATGAGCCAATATCTGAAGGTATGGTGGCTATACTCGAACCTTTTATCGATACTGTAATAATATGTACTCTTACAGGTATGGCAATAGTTACTTCGGGAGTATGGAACGAAAAGCATGAAAATACTTTTCAGTATGCAAGTATAAAAGTGCTTGATAAAGAATATGATACAGCAAATAAAGAAGATGCTGATGACTTATATAGATATAATGTAAACGAAAAACAAATTGGCCTTTTTAATGGTGACCTAGATGTTGTTGAAGGTGAAATACAAAACCATTTATCAATCCTTCATTCTCGCTCAATTGCCGAAAATATTATTATAAAGCTAAATGAGCAACCATATACTGGCAAGGTAATTATTATTGATGGAGATTTTAAAAATACCAAATATACTATCACAGGTTTGAGTCTTCTTAATAGTGCACCACTTACCATTGAAGCGTTTAAAAGAAGCTATTTTGGCGATGTGGGAGAATATATCATTACCATTGGACTGTTATTATTCGCTTTTTCTACTGCAATAGCTTGGTCGTATTATGGAGGCAGAGCAGTAACATATCTGTTTGGCGTTAAATATGTTGTGTATTATAGGGTTATTTATGTAATTGGATTTTTTATTGCATCTTTTGTTGATACTACTATTGTATGGACATTCTCAGGAATTGCAATAGCATTTATGACTTTACCAAACCTTGTGGGTATATTATTATTGCGTAAAGACATGAAAGAAACTCTTAATAAATACCTTACTGATTTTGATAAAGAATGGGGCAAAAAATAATCAATTATAAGAATGATTAATAAAAATAATTAGCTTTGCAAAATAATATTAAAACCAAACAACAATGTCAACAGCAAATAAAATCATCAATACAAAAGTAACAACTCATGTCCTTCAGGAGATGAAATTGAAAGGTGAAAAGATTGCAATGCTAACAGGCTATGACTTTAGTTTTGCCAAAATACTTGACGACTCAGGTATTGATATAATATTGGTAGGCGATTCTGCTTCCAATGTTATGGCGGGCTTCGACTCTACCCTTCCTATTACTTTAAACGACATGATATATCATGCATCATCGGTAGTAAGAGCTGCAAAACGCCCATTGGTGGTAGTTGATTTGCCTTTTGGTACCTATCAGGGAAACTCAAAAGAGGCTCTGCATAGTGCAATCCGTATTATGAAGGAATCTGGTGCCAATGCTGTAAAAATGGAAGGTGGTGCTGAAATTATTGAATCTGTAAAAAGAATAATCTCAGCAGGAATTCCTGTAATGGGACATCTTGGTCTTACACCGCAGTCGATACATAAATTTGGGACATATATTGTAAGAGCAACTGACAATGAGGAAGCTAATCAATTAAGAAATGATGCTAAACTATTGGAATTGGCAGGTTGCTTTAGTATTATACTAGAGAAAATTCCTGCAGACCTTGCGGGAGAGGTTACAAAGAGTGTAAAAATCCCTGTAATTGGTATTGGTGCAGGCGGTCAGGTTGACGGGCAAGTGCTTGTACTGCATGATATGCTTGGTATTACACAAGATTTCTCTCCGCGATTTTTAAGACGTTATCATAATCTTAAAGATGAAATTATGAAATCTGTGCAGGAATATATAAAAGATGTAAAATCTGAAAATTTCCCAAATCAACACGAACAGTATTAATATATGCTTGCAATGAATTTTAAGAATAAAGTTTTATTCGAAGACAATCATTTACTTATCGTAAATAAAGCCGCCGGTGATATTGTACAAGGTGATAAAACTGGAGACACACCTCTAAGCGAATTTGGTAAAGCATATCTTAAAGATAAGTATGATAAGCCTGGAAATGTATTTCTTGGTGTAGTACATAGACTTGATAGACCCACTAGTGGTGCTCTAATAATGGCTCGTACTGATAAAGCACTCTCGCGATTGAATAAAATGCTTAC
>JAGLDA010000047.1 GCA_023145955.1 Bacteroidales bacterium | reverse complement strand
AATGGATTTCAAAAAAATGTCATGTGCTTAGCTCGATTACAGAAATTATATGATGATAGATAGGTACAACAATTAACTTTACACCTTGATTGGGGATTATATTAAATTATGTTTGAATTCATTTTTCTCATTCAATAATATTAAACCTATCTTTGCCTATCTTAAATATATCTAATAATTATAAAACCATCTTATTGCTATGAAAACAAAATTACTTTTACTTTTTTTAATTGCTTTTGGTGTTAAATCTTTTGCCCAGAATATACAATTGCATTATGATTTTGGTAAAGATCGAAAATACGTAACAACTACCGTTGAGATGTTTAAGCCAGACAAACTGGGCAATACTTTCTTCTTTATTGATATGGACTATTATTCTGGTGGCTCCAATGGTATTTCGTTAGCATATTGGGAGATTGCTAGAGTATTTAAGACCGAAAAAATGCCTTTTGGTATTCATGCAGAATTTGATGGTGGTTTTGGCAGATTCAACACTCCCTCAGGTGATATTGGATACCAAATAAACGAATCTTATTTAGCAGGTATAGACTACTCTATAAATTCTGCTGATTTTTCAAAAGGTGTTTCATTAAAAGTTCTATATAAAACCATTATTGATAAAAATAAAGCATCTTTTCAATTAACAGCAGTATGGTATGCTAACTTCTTCAACAATAAATTAACGCTTAGTGGCTTTGCTGATTTCTGGAAAGAAGATTCTGATTTTAACTTTGATGGCGATGTAGATGCTGAATACATTTTTCTTTCAGAGCCTCAGATTTGGTATAACTTTAATGAGCACTTTAGCTTAGGAAGTGAAGTTGAATTAAGCAATAACTTCGGTAATATAAAAGGCTTTTATGTGCGCCCAACCCTAGGAATGAAATATACTTTTTAATATATAAAAACCCACGAAATAATGTTAGAAAAACTTTTTGGATTTGATAAAAGCAAGCATAACGTAAAAACTGAAATTCTTGCTGGAATAACTACTTTCATGACAATGGCTTATATTCTTGCTGTAAACCCAAGCATACTAGGAGTTACAGGAATGGATAAAGAAGCTTTATTTACTGCTACCGCTTTGAGTGCAGTAGTAGCCACTTTGGTAATGGCAATAATTGCCAAGCTACCATTTGCTCTAGCTCCGGGCATGGGACTAAATGCATTTTTTGCCTATACCGTTGTATTAACCATGGGTTATACATGGGAATTTGCTCTTACAGCAGTGTTTTTAGAAGGAATTATTTTTATAATCCTTACTGCATTTAATATTAGAGAAATGATAATAAATGCTATTCCTAAAAACATAAAACATGCTATATCAGCAGGTATTGGTTTATTCATTGCTTTTATTGGATTACAAAATGCTGGCATTATTGTAAATAATGATGCAGTACTTGTTGGCCTTGGCGACATAAGCTCTCCAGGAGTTATTGTAGCACTTTCGGGAATAATAATTACTGCTGTACTTTTAGCTTTAAACGTAAAAGGTGCATTATTATTGGGAATTTTCACCTCCACCATTACAGCATTAGTGCTTGGTGTTACTCATTTTCCAGAAGGAGGAATTATGAGCATGCCCCCATCGATAGAGCCACTTTTATTTAAGTTTGATTTTAGCAAGATATTATCTATAGATATGGTAATTGTATTATTTACATTCCTATTTGTAGATATGTTTGATACCGTTGGAACTTTAGTTGGCGTAAGTGATAAGGCTGGAATGTTAAGCAAAGAGGGGAAAATACCTAGAGTTAAGCAAGCACTATTTGCTGATGCTATAGGAACTACATTTGGCGCAATGATAGGAACATCCACCGTAACTACCTATGTAGAAAGCGCTTCAGGAGTTTCTGAAGGTGGGAGAACTGGCCTTACAGCTTTTTCTGCAGCCATGATGTTTTTAGTTGCTCTTTTCTTTGCTCCATTTTTTATAATGGTACCGGGAGCCGCAACTGCACCAGCATTATTTATTGTTGGTGTATTTATGATGTCCCCTATTCTAAAAATAGATTTCAGTGATTATTCAGAGTCTATTCCTGCTTTTTTTACAATAATAATGATGCCTCTAACTTATAGCATTGCCGATGGTATTGTATTTGGGATGCTGGCATTTGTCTTTATTAAAATATTTTCTGGAAAATTTAAAGATATATCTATTGTTATGTACATACTAGCAGCATTATTCCTGCTAAAGTTTTATGTACAATAACAATCTAAAAAAATAACAGTATCATTAAGGCTAATATTATTATAATATTGGCCTTAATTTTTGGACATAAAATAAATAAATAACTCATTAAAAAATCTTAAATTTGTACTCAGAATTATACAATAATAATCTATAACGATATACTATGAAAAAGATCATTTTTACAAAAAATGCACCAGCAGCCATTGGACCATATAGCCAAGCTGTAGAAGCAAACGGAACATTATACATTTCGGGACAAGTACCTGTTGACCCAGCAATAGGCAAAGTAGTAGAAGGTGGAATTACTGCTCAAACAGAGCAAGTAATGAAAAACATTGAGGCTATTCTTACAGAGGCTGGATATACTTTTGCTGATGTTATAAAATCTACTTGCTTACTTAGCGATATGAGTAATTTTGCTGCTATGAATGAAATTTATGGCAACAGATATACAGAAAATCCTCCTGCACGTGCAGCATTTGCAGTTAAAGGACTTCCTTTAGGAGTTTTGGTGGAAATTGAGACCGTTGCTGTTAAGTAGTTTTCAGT
>JAGLDA010000046.1 GCA_023145955.1 Bacteroidales bacterium | reverse complement strand
ATTGCAAAAAAACAAGCAATGGAAGCTCAATTTACTGAATGGGCAAATGCAGGACATAAAGAATATTCTTCGGTGCTTAGTGAGTATAATAAGCTTATTGCAGAGCAAACTCCTTACGAAATGGCATATACTTACTTTATAGAAACAGGTTATTTCCACGATTTGACTAAATATTCGTATTCATACTCAGGACTTATTCAAGCGGCAACGGATGAAACAATTAGCGACGACGATTTTAATAAAAAATTAAAATCATATATTGCTGGTACTGAACAATTCTACAAAGATTATAATACAGATGTTGATTTGGCTGTTTTTAAGGAAGTTGTATCTGTTTATAAAGATTTTCCGTATAAGGATGTGTCTATGCCATGGTTTGTAAGTACAATAGATAAAAAATATAAAGGCGATCCTAATAAATATGCCGACTATGTTTATAAGAAAAGTTTATTCGCTTCAAAGGATAAGATTAAAAATTTCTTGGAAAACTCAAGCAGAAAAAAAATATCTAAATTAGGGTTTGATCCAATGTACGTACATTCTTATGGTATGTATTCAAATTTTGTTAATAATATCAGACCAGGATTAAGTTCATTCACCAACAGGACTGACAGTCTGCAAAGAATATATATGAAAGGCCTTTTGGAATTCAATTCTGACAAAACGTTAGCTGCTGATGCGAATTCTACCTTGCGAATTGCCTATGGAAAAGTAGAAGCTTTTAACCCTCGTGATGGCGTAAAATATAATTATTACACAACTTTAAGTGGTATAATTGAAAAGGAGAATCCTGATATTTATGACTATGTGGTTATGCCAAAGCTAAAAACTCTTTATAAAGATAAAGATTATGGCAAGTATGGTGATAAAGATGGCAGTATGCACGTTTGCTTTATTGCATCAAATCATACTACTGGCGGAAACTCTGGAAGCCCAGCATTAAATGCCAATGGCGACCTTATTGGAATTAATTTTGATAGAAATTGGGAAGGAACTATGAGTGATCTTAATTATGATATCAGCCGCTGTAGAAATATTATGCTCGACATTAGGTACTGCCTATTCGTTATTGATAAATATGCAGGAGCGGGGCATCTTGTGGAAGAAATGACATTTGTAGAATAACCTTAAAACGTCTAATACAACGGTTTTCTAAAATTGAAAAAGTTTATCGATAAAATATGCACGAAATAAAAGAAATAAAGCTATCTGGCTTTATTTCTTTTCAAAAATACGATTTACTGTTTATACTTAAAAAAACAAAAAGTATCATGAAAAAACTACCTTACTTTATATTATCTGTACTATTCGCTGTTCTAGTAATTTCATCTTGTGGTAAAGATGAAGATTCAGAAAATAATATTAATAGTGACGCCAAATATGAAGTCATAAATATGCAAACTAACCACGGAACAATAGTCTTATGGTTATATAATGAAACTCCTTTACATAAATCCAATTTTGATAGTTTAGCAAAAGCTGGTTTTTATGATGGATTAATTTTCCATAGGGTGATTGATGAATTTATGATACAAGGAGGAGATCCTCAAGGTACAGGTAGTGGCGGACCAGGTTATACAATTGCTGCAGAGTTTAATAGTAGCTTAACACATAAACATGGTGCTGTAGGGGCCGCAAGAAACGATAACCCAGAAAAAAGATCTAGTGGGTCTCAGTTTTATATTGTAGAGAATTCAGCAGGAACACCTTCTCTTAATGGAAGTTACACTGTTTTTGGAGAAACTATTAGTGGATTAGATGTAGTTTCAGAAATTGCAAGCGTACCAACAAATTCAAGTGATAGACCTCTTACCGATGTTATAATGACCAAAGTTGAAGTGCTTAGTTATACTGCTAAAGAACTTCAAGATAAGTATAACTTTACAGTGCCTAAATAGGAGTTAACATCCTAATCTAAATGGTTCTACAGAGTTTCGTGTGGGTTTATTAAATATTGAATTTATATTTGGATAGAATAATTACTAATCTATCATATTTTAATCTGTTTTAGCAAAGCTAAAACCTATCATAATAATCAGCGTATTTACTGTGCGAAGCACGTGTAAATCTGCGTCTAAGATATTTTCTTACTTGCTTTACTAAATAATTATTTTAGACACTGATTATTATGATTATTATGATTGTTTCAGCTAAGCTGAAATAAAATACCCACAACAAAACCAGTAGAGCCTTCTAAATTAATAAAACTTTTGCAGATTCATTTTTAATCATATGATTTTGCAAAAGTTTTTTTATTGTTTTACTATTTTAATTCGCACATACTCGCCATCAACTAACATTGACAAAAAGTAAATTCCGTCTTTAAACTCCTTGATGTCAAATTTATGTTCAGTTGCAAGAAAAGAGTTAAATCGTTTCACCACTCTACCATCAGCAGAGTAAAGTGTAATTTTCTGCGCATTAATCACCTTTTCTGAACTCAATATAAAGCCCCCAATTACAGGATTAGGATAAATATTGATAGTTTTGGCAATTGGCAATTCTATATTTTCAATAGAAACTAATAAGGTTGTATCTGCAGTCATTTTATTATCGCATCGAGTTGCTTCAAGTGAAACTGTATATAATGCGGGAGTGGTATAACTATGAGTTGGCTCAAATAATGTTGAAGTAGTACCATCGCCAAAATCCCATAAATATGTATCTGCATATTTACTATTATTAAAAGTATGTACAACTCCTATTGAATCAGCAACAGTAAATATTGCTTGGGGATTAAATTTACCAACATTCCATTTGGACAAACTATCGAAAGCAATAATGCGGGCAGCATCCCTTATTGCAATCGCATCATCATGATTAAGACCATAATCTTCTTGAATAAGAATAGGAGAATTTTGAAATATTAATGCATAGAATGTACAAGCCGCAGCATAAGTACCTTGCATAGAAGGGTGACTCCCATCAGAGGAATATAGATTTATATCAGGATAATTATCTCTTATATAATGCCAAACAGCACCCACTGGTGAAACCAAAGCACCATTAGAATCTGCCATCATTCTATAACGCAAATTAAGTAAGCTATCCATGCCATTATAAGTACATATTGGCGGCCAATTTGCACAATTATTTTGATCTCCATTCTCCCTACCCCAGGTCATGAAAAATAACGGAGTAGTGCAGCCATTAAAATATCTTATGGTATCACACAGAGCCATTGCATAAGGAAAAACCTGAATCTGCACCTGCGACATAGGGAACGATGGTAATTGGCTCTGCTCTTGAAGAACAACGTAATCCCAATTCGTAGTCTGAATGCTACTTATAGTAGCAGCACTAGTGCTATGCCCCTGTAATGTTTGACCTCCTGCTGTACTACTTTCATAGTTCAAACTATCTCCTACACTAATAGCCAATTTATTTATAACAAAAGGTAAATCATTGGCTGCAGTATATGAGTTGCCAATAAATAATGCTTTCTTAATATTTTGTGAATAGCCAGAAACTGAAACTAATAATATAAATAATAAAATATTTTTTCTCATAGTTAATCTTAGTTTATTAACGCAAATATAATATATAATTTTAATTAAATGTATAAGATTAAACTATTTAACCTTATATTTGTTGTATAATAAGAATTCATAAATTAACAAAATGTGGACAATAAGTATTTCCAGAAAAATATTATTCTTAGGCTCTATAATACTTATGAGTTTTCTTTTTTCTATAAGCTCGCAAGCACAAGTTCCCAAAACTTGGTATTTTGGACAAAAAGCACAAATTTCATTTTCAAATAGTGGTAATATTATTTCTGGCTCTTCAAATACAATTAGCACACCTGAAGGTTGTGCGGTATACGAAGGGACTAATGGTTCAGTACATTATTATTCAAATGGTCAAAAGCTCTGGGATGGAACTGGAGCATTAGTGGCAAATGGCAATAACTTAAATGGGAGCATGAATTCTTGTCAATCTACACTTTTTTATATGCCTAAAGAATCAACTGATACTTTATATTTATTAACTACTGATGCTCATAATGGTAGCAATGGGCTATGTTACTCAATTCTTACACCAAGTGGTTTATTACCTGCAAATAAGAATATTCCACTCTTGCCCTCAGCAACAGAACGCATGTGTTTAACAAATCATTGCGATAATAAATCTAAGTGGTTAATTAGCCATCAATGGAATACAGACGCTTTCTACGTTTATAAGTTCACGGAAGACAGCCTATTAAAAACTCCTATAATTAGCCATACCGGCAGCACCCATAACGGAAACTCTCTTAATGCTAAAGGTTGCATTAAAGCAACTATGGATGGTACAAAGGTAGCTCTTGCTAAAACATATGATGGCACAGTAGAGCTATTTCATTTTAATAATATTACTGGAGAGCTTACTGATCCAATATTGCTTATTGGAATTAATAATGCATATGGAATTGAATTTAGCTATGATAGCGAGGTTCTATATGTATCAACAATATCTGGTCAATTATTACAGTACTCACTTCAAGCATGGGATTCAGATACTATAATGAACTCTAAAGTACTAATTAATTCCCAAGCTCAGCTCCTTGGAAGTTTACAAATTGGCCCTGATAAATTAATCTATGTTAGTCGTGATAACTCATATTATTTAGGAAGAATAGAAATACCATACCTTTTAGGTGCAGGCTGTAATTATAATTCAACTGCTATTTATTTACAAGGTAGAAAATGCGAAGCTGGCTTACCTCAAATTCAATATGCAAAAACTAATTTGGATTTTGATGGCTCTACTGAATGTTTAGGCGACACTTCTTTTTATTCAGTTAATGGTGATACTACAAAGTTAGATTCTTTAATTTGGTATTTTGGTGACAACCCTATTTTGGATAGTTCAACACTTTTTGAACCTAAATATAAATTCAACTATACAGGGCATTATACTATTAAACTAGTTACTTTTCATTGTGGCACTTCCGATACTATTTTAAATTACACTAAAATTATTGGACCACCGTGGGTGGATTTAGGACCTGACACATCCTTTTGTATCAATTCTATTCCTTCATTGAATGGGGGTTTAGCCATTAATTATTTATGGAATACTGGAGCAACTACCCAAACTATAAATATTGATTCAATAGGTATTTATTGGCTTATGGCATCCGATTCTTGTGGAATTAGTGCCGATACTGTGGAAATATTAAACATATTCCCAGCTCCTGTAGCTAATCTTCGAAACGATACAATTATTTGTTTTGGTGATTCTGTAATTCTAGATGCAGGTAACGATAGTTTAATAAACATATGGAATATGCAGGATACAGGTAGATATTTCGTTGCTAATATAATGAATTCATATTTATTAGAAGTTGTTGACACTAATGATTGCAGAGATAGCGATGTATTTAATCTGGGTATTGACTTTCCTCCATATATTAACTTAGCTTCTGACACTAGCATATGTATGAATCACACTGTAACACTTTATAGTTCCTCAAGTGGTGATAATATATGGCAAAATGGAGCCCAAGACACAAGTATAATAGTTGATGAGCCAGGGACCTATTATTGTACAGTAACAAATACATGTGGTAAGGTAAGTGACACCTGCGTTGTTAATTTTGAGGAATGTGCACAGATAATATGGGTGCAAAATGCTTTTACCCCAAATGGTGATGGTTTAAATGACAAATTTCTACCTTATGTTGAGAATATTGAACTATATCAATTATTTATATACAATAGATGGGGAAAGATAGTTTTTGAAACTAGAAATCAAAATTCGGGATGGGATGGAAAATATAATAACGAAGAAGCTATGCAAGGTTCGTATACATGGCGAATAGATTATACTGATTTTGCAGGGAAGAATTATTCCAAATATGGCTTTGTCATTCTAATTAAATAAACCCAATAAATAATATGAAAATATCACTCTTTATAATAGCAATACTATTATTATCACTTAATATAAGTGGTCAAATTAAAGGCTTACAATTTGGCATATCTGGTGGATATTCCAAAGGTATTATGAAAAATTCGGTAGAAACATTTATTAATACAAAATTAGAAAATGATGAATATTTTAATCAAAACTTAAAATTCAGCCTTGGACAAAATATTGATATCGGTGCTAATATTAATTATCTGTTTTTTAATAAAATTGGCATAAGTTTATTGTACAAATATAATTTTAACTCCAAAGTCGTATTTACTGAAATTAATGCTATAGCTGGAGTTACTGAAAATAACGAACGAGAACTTTCTGCAAAGCGCCACTCAATTATTCCTACAATTATTATTAATACTGATTTTGAAAAACTTAATAGTTTTTTTCGCATAGGAGCCTCATTTAATAGTACAAAACAAGTTCTTAAAGAAACAATTAGTGTATATCCAAATACTACTGTTTATATTTGGGATTATTCTGGTAAAAGTGGCGTTGGCTTCTATTCTGAAATAGGATTAACATATAATTTTACAGATAAAATAAGTGGTGTATTTGGTGTTAGTTTTGAGGCATATAATTATATCCCTAACTCTTCACAGATTACAGAAACAATAATAAATGACAAATCTTATCCTGATAGTGATAGATTAACTATTGATAAAAAAAAGCAATTCAACGAATGGATTTCTTATCAATACAGTCAAAATCCAGATATTGATAATCCATTACAACTTCCAAAGCAAACATTTACCTATAATAATATAGGTTTAAATATTGGCATAATCTATAAACTATAGTTACATAAAATGAAAAAAGCCACCTGCAAATTACAGATGGCTTTAAACAAATTAAAAATAATCCTACCTCAATTGTAATGACTATTTAACAAATAAACTCTGCATTGTTTGATTGGCTGAGTTTTCTATTTTTAGAATATATGTTCCTTGTGCTAGTTCATTAGTATTTATGCTAATAAGATTGCTTCCTGCGTTCATACTAGCAGCTTGAGCACTTATTAACTTACCAGCTATGCTATAAATTTCAAAACTACATTTAGAACCTTGCTCCATATCAATTTCTACATTAAGAATATTTAGAACTGGATTTGGATATACATTAAGAACACCCACAATTGCATTATCAGAAATAGATGTTGGCGCTGGAATAACAGTATTACCTGTAATAATAAAATCATTTCCTGTGCTTGTAACATTTCCATCCTTTATAGTTACATTAATTGGTGTAGCTGTCATACCAGGAATTTCTACCCAGATATTATACGAACCATTAGCTATATTATCAAATACATAATTACCGTTACTTTCAGTTATTGTAGAAGAAATTAAAGCGTCACTATTACTATCATCCGTTAATAATACTAATAGACCATCTACATTAGCTTTACTATTAGAACCCACAGTACCACTTATAGTACCAGCACCTGGAGTAACAGGAGGAGTAACTAAATTAATATCCAATCCAGTTAAATTGCTTGTAACTGTAATTAGAGTAGCAGCTGAATAGAATATAACATCTCCATAATATGTTGGGGCAAAATTAGTATCAGCAACAGCTCCTATAATGAATACACCAGTATCTACATATTGAAAATTATATCCTCCTAGTGAATCAATAAGTGAAAACCCTACTACATTATTTGTATTAGTATTAAATATTGCTGCAAAACCACTAGATATGGCAGTACCATTATCATATACAGTTCCGCTAAGGCTATATGTATTTAATGTAGAACCTATATACATTATAGTATCGCTATAGCTAGTACAATTTTGAGGTCCTGCTATTGTAAGGCTTATATAATACATTCCATTTGATGCATAAGTATGAGCTGGATTTTGAACACTCGAAGTACTACCATCACCAAAGTCCCACATCCAATTTGTTGGATTACCTGTGGAAGCATCAGTAAAATTAACTGCTAAACCTTGTACTGCTGAAGTAAATGAAGATTGACAACCTGAAGGATTTCCGCCAGAGCCAACATAAATCATTTGAGTAATACTAGAAGTACACATTGAACCCGAATTAGGTGATGAAATTGAAAGAGTTACATTATAATTTCCTTGAGTAGCATATACATGAGTTGGATTTTGACTTGTAGATGTTGTACCATCACCAAAGTCCCATGCCCATGTTGTAGGGTTTCCTAATGACATATCAAAAAACATAATACTATTATTATTTGCAGTATCAGGCACATAATAGAAACTTGCCATACAACTAGGTGTTGTATTTCCGACAGTTATGGTCATTGTAATTGTATCGGAACATAAAGCACTACTTATATAAAGGCTAACGTTATAAGTACCATTTGAAGCATAAGTATGTGTTGGATTTTGCGTATTGGCACTTGTACCATCACCGAAACTCCAAGACCAAGAAGTTGGATTGCCTGAAGACAAATCCATAAAGTTAATATCCATAGGATTCAAGCTATCAGGATAGCTATAGAACATAGCATTACATGAAGCAGGACTAGATACACAAATTTGGAAATTTGCTGTTCCGCTATTACTTGATAGACTAACCATCTGAAAGCTTTGCTGACAATCAAATGTGTATACTATAAATCCTGTTGGGCTCGAAGGAACATTCGCAAAAGAATAAGCTCCATTGCCAGTAGTATATGTTGAAGAAACATAAGGATTCATACTATCATTATTCATAATATGAACTTGGTGGTTACTAATACCAGAACCATTAAGGTCGGTAACTGTACCACTAATAGTTTGTGCACTCATACCAAGTGTAGCAACTATTAAAACTAATAAGGTTAGTAATTTTTTAATCATCATAAGTTGTTTTAAATTATTATTTACTGTTTTATTGTTAAATTCTCTTTTTAATCTCATCTATAATAAAGATACAAACTTTCTATTATGGTTGCATCAGTTCTTTAAAATCTTTTTTACAGAAACATTATAACCATCCGACACACTAATAAAATAAAGTCCTGTCTTATATTCAGAAATATCTAATTTTAGTATTTGAATTTCATCTATTGATAATGAATTTGTATATAAACTAACACCCAACATATTATATATGTTTACGATTAGTTTTGATTCATTTTTAGTGACAATGTCAAGGTTAATAAAACCATCTGTAGGGTTTGGATATACATTGAAATCAAAGATATTGCTATTTATTTTATTTACAGATGTGAAATAATGATTGCTATCTATTGAAATCTGAACATCATCCACTGTAGGAGCATCCACATTTAGCTGAATCTCTATATCCATAGAGGTGATATTTAGAAGCTCAGGGCGAATATAATAAGTTCCCATAATTAAAGAATCAAACCTAAAACTCCCTGTAGGACTTGGGTAAATTGCACTAACGAAATTCTTAGTGTCATTTAATAAATACAATAATTGTTCAGAAGTATTTATACCCATGGTATTAGTTATTTCACCTGATATTACGCCAGCGCCACCACTAAATACTACATCAGGTTCTTTAAGATTTATATTTGCAATCTCAAATTCACTATTTAATAAAAACACTTCAGCGTCTTCCCAACTTACATGCTGATTATTAGGATCATGCGAAGCCCATGTATTAAAGTAATTTCCATATTCGCTGGAATTATCAGATATTATGCATTTAATATAATAATTGCCATAAGGTATATTTTCAAAAACAAAATATTTACTTGATGTACTATAATCAGTAATAATCATTGTGCTATCTTCAAATATTAG
>JAGLDA010000045.1 GCA_023145955.1 Bacteroidales bacterium | reverse complement strand
TAATATTGACTTTATTCCAGAATTAAAAGGAGAAACATACTTATCTATAATCAACCCTCAAAGTTGGACTATTGAAAGTAAAGATATAGAGCAAATGTTTAAGCAAATAGAGAAAATAAGAACTCATATTAGCTAGAAAAATTATTAATCTAATAAGTATTGGATGAAACAATATATTTTTCTATATAAACAAACAACAAGCTAAGCAAATAGAATATAAATGACAAAAATACAGAATATTACACAATATTAGTATCCCAAGCTAAGCTAGCTACTAGCCATATAGTACAGATACATAATCTCTTACATAATAATAACTTTATTAATGGTTAATTAAGAAAATATTACTATATTAGCAACCTAAATCAAAATATAAAACAGTATTCATTATGGGAAAAGGCGACAAAAAAACAAGAAGAGGTAAAATAACAAAAGGATCTTATGGCAAACATCGTATGCGTAAGGGTAAAACTCAAGAAAAATATGTAGCCCCAGTAATTAAAGAGGAAGCTAAAGAAGAAGTAGCTGTAGTTGTGGAGAAGAAGCCTGCAGCAAAGAAAACCGCTGCAAAGAAGGCTAGCACAACTAAGAAGGAAGTAACTAAAAAAGCTGCTCCAAAAAAGACTACAACTGCTAAGAAAACTACAACAAAAGCAGCTACAACAAAGAAGGCTACAACAAAGAAAACAACAGTAAAAGCGAAAAAAGAAACAAAAGCAGATGCTTAAAAGAAGCTAAAGCACAATTATCACATTTTATTTAACTAAGTTAGAAAACCTTGAAGTAAAACTTCAAGGTTTTTTTTATACATTAGCAATTCAATAATAAATTTATAACATATTATATATCAATATATTTACTTATGAAACTATTACTTATTAGTAACTCAACAATGGCTGGCGAAGCATATTTAGGCTGGCCACAGAATCATATTTCTGATTTTCTTAATAAAGAAGTGAAGAGAGTACTTTTTATCCCTTATGCAGGTGTTAATTTATCTGATATAAGCCTTGAGGAATCATGGAATGTATACGAAAGCAAGGTTAAGGAAGTTTATGCAAAACTAGGTTACGATTTATACTCAATACATCACGAGGCTGACCCTGTAGCAGCAATTAAGAATGCAGAAGCAATAGCTGTTGGTGGAGGAAATACTTTCTACCTTGTGCATATGATGCATAAAACTGGCGCTATGGATGCAGTGAAAGAAGTTGTAGCAAATGGAGTTCCTTATATGGGATGGAGTGCAGGAAGTAATGTTGCCTGCCCTAGCCTACGCACTACTAATGATATGCCTATTATGGAGCCTGCAAGTTTTGCTTGTACAGCACTTATTCCTTTCCAAATTAACCCACATTACCTTGATGCTCATCCTGATGGCCATGGTGGCGAAACTCGTCAGCAACGTATTGATGAATTTTTGGCAGTAAACCAAGATATGTATGTTGTTGGATTAAGAGAGGCTTCTTTACTAGAAATGAATGGTGATAAGATGGAGCTTAAAGGTAAGCATCCATTACGTATTTTCAAATACGGACAAGAAGCTTATGAGGTTCAGATTGGAGAAAGTCTTGATTTCTTATTCTAAATATATAAAATACTTTAATCATGAAAATTAGAAATTTAATATTTTTTGCAGCAGCTAGCTTAGTAGTTAGCTGTTCGCCAACAGAAGAGAAACTTATGGAAAAAAGTAAAGCCAGCGGAATTGAAATCAGTAATATGAATACTGAAGTAAAACCCGGCAACGACTTCTTTGAATATGCAAATGGCGGCTGGCTAAAAGCCAACCCTATGCCTGAGGAATATAGCCGTTATGGTGCTTTTGAAATTCTTGCTAAGAAAAATCAAGCGCAAATAAAAGGAATGGTCGAAGAAATATCTGCCATGGAGGAAGTGAAAAAAGGAAGTCCTGAGCAACAGATTCGTGATTTCTATAATGCAGGCATGGATACTTCAATTATTGAAGAGTTGGGAATGAGTCCTATACAGGAAATTCTTGCTGATATTAATAATATGGCCACCAAAGATGATATTGTAGCTATTCATGCTAAAATGAATTTTAATGGTAGCTACCCTCTTTTTGCAGTTTTTGGCAGTCAAGACGATAAGAATAGTGCAAATGTAATAGCGCAAATGATACAAGGTGGCTTGGGCTTACCCGATCGCGATTATTATATAAAAGATGACGAGCGTATTAGCAATATCAGAAAAGAATATGTAGACCATATTACTAAAATATTTGTATTAACAGGAGATGACGAGACTATTGCTGCTGAAAAAGCAAATAATGTTTTAGCATTTGAAACTAAGCTTGCTGCGTTTTCAATGACAATGTTAGAGAGACGAAATCCTAATGCTACATACAATATTAAGAGCATGGATGAACTTCAGAATAGCGCTCCGGGTTATAATTTTGAGGCATATTTTAAAGCAATTGGTATATCTAATACTGATGTGATAAATGTACGTCAACCAAAGTTTATGACTGGTGTTGCTGAATTAATAAATTCTACTGATTTAGAAAATATAAAAACTTATTTTGCTTGGAATATTCTAAATGATAATGCTGGAAAATTAAATAAAGCATTTGTAAAACAGAATTTCTATTTTTATAGTACAGTACTTTCTGGTGTTGACAAAATGAAACCTCGATGGAAACGTATGATTTCTTCTACTAACGGTAATCTTGGTGACCCTGTAGGTAAAATTTATGTGGAGAAATTCTTCCCTGCAGAATCTAAGGAGCGTATGCTAGCCCTTGTAGGAAATCTTCGTATAGCTCTTAAAGAGAGTATTGATAATCTTGATTGGATGGGTGACTCAACTAAAGTAAAAGCACAAGAAAAACTTGCGGCTATTACAGTAAAAGTTGGGTATCCTAACAAATGGATTGATTATACTTCAGTGGATATCGACCCTAACAAATATTTGCAAAACACTTGGAATTGCGCAGCTTTTAGTTATAAGCGCAATATTGATGAAATTGGAAAGCCTGTTGATCGCGAAGAATGGGGAATGACACCTCAAACGGTAAATGCATATTATTCACCAAATATGAATGAGATTGTATTTCCAGCGGCGATATTGCAGCCTCCTTTCTTTGATGCAAATGCTGATGATGCTGTGAATTATGGCGCTATTGGTGTTGTTATTGGCCATGAGATGACTCACGGATTTGATGACCAAGGTCGCCTTTACGACAAAGATGGAAACCTAAACGAATGGTGGACAGAAACTGATGCTATTAAATTTAAGGAGAAAACTAAAATTCTTGTTGAGCAATATAATGCATACACAGTTCTGGATTCATTGCATGTAGATGGTGAACTTACGCTAGGTGAGAACATTGCTGATAATGGTGGTTTATTTATTGCTTATGATGCCTTGCAAATGTCGTATGCAAAGAATGGGACTCCTGAGCCAATTGATGGCCTAACATCTGATCAGCGCTACTTAATTGCTTATGCTCAATTATGGCGTCAGCATATTCGTCCTAAAACATTGATGCGTCGTTTGCAAGAGGATGTTCACTCTCCTGGTGATGCCCGTGTAAATCAAGGTGTTGTTAATACACCATGGTTTTATACTGCTTTTGATGTAAAAGAAGGTGATGATAGATATGTAGCTCCTGAGAATAGAGCTCAAATTTGGTAAGCCAATTTTAATAATATATAAAGAGCCAAAGTCCTAAGGATTTTGGCTTTTTTTTTGTTATTGAATTATCGGTGATTGTTCTATATAACCAATATGTCAGCACATGACGAAAAAATAAACAATACGTAACATTGCTTAAGTTAAACTCAGATATATTATTATAAAATAGACTTTATCGAAGCTAAATTAAATCATACAAAACCATAATAATCAGCGCCTAAGAAAACAACAGTGTTTAGTATTATATTGTTAAAGTTCTGCATATTATCAAGTATATAATTCATATAATACTAAGGTAATCTATTATTAATGTATT
>JAGLDA010000044.1 GCA_023145955.1 Bacteroidales bacterium | reverse complement strand
CTTGGATTTTGTCCACTTATATATAATATTAACCTTGGTTTTTATCCGTTTTTATACAATATTAACCTTGGATTATGTCTAAATACTTTAATTATTAACCTTGGATTATGTCCACTTTTATATAATATTAACCTTGGATTATGTCTTAATTTATAATATATTAACCTTGGATTTTATCCGTTTTTAGACAATATTAACCTTGGATTATGTCTAAATAAATGATAAATTAACCTTGGATTTTATCCACTTAATAATATAATAACCTTGGATTACATCCCTTTTATTTACATTAATCTAGGTTTTATACAGATTTTAAATTATATTTGCAAAATTACATCAAATTAATTCCATCATAAAATGCATAGGGATATATATAAAACATTAAATAACTGGAAATTAGAAGAAGAAAGAAAACCTCTTCTATTTCGTGGTGCACGACAAGTTGGTAAAACATATATAATTGAGCAATTTGGCAAGGAAAATTTCAGCAATATTATATCTATAAATTTTGAACGAAATATTGAGTACAAAAATATATTCAAAACTTTTGATCCAAAAAAGATAATTGAAGAAATAGCTTTAATCTCTGGCAAAAAAATAATAATTGGTAAAACATTAATTTTTTTTGACGAAATACAGGAATGTCCTAAAGCTATTACTGCATTAAGATATTTTTACGAGGAGATGAATGACATTCATATTATCGCTGCTGGCTCACTATTAGATTTTGCATTAAAGGAAGCCAATTTACATATGCCTGTTGGCAGAATACAGTATATTTATTTAAAACCTTTAAGCTTTAATGAGTTTCTGAGAGCTATAGGAGAAGAAATTATTTTAGAATACATCTCTGATGCTACTAATATAAAAGAAATATCCGAGGCCGTGCATGACAAACTAATTGGTTTATTAAAAAATTATTTTGTAATTGGAGGAATGCCTGCAGTTGTTAAAGAGTATATTAATTCTGGGAACATTTCAAAATGCCAAAGGATACAATCAAGTATTATTGATACTTATGCTGATGATTTTTATAAATATGCCAATAAAACAAAAATAGCTGCATTGCAAAAAGTTTTCAAATCTGCGGCATCAATGGTAGGTCAGAAATTCGTTTACTCGCATGTTGATAATACTATGAAATCGAATAGGCTTAAAGAGGCCGTAGAAATGCTGGAAACTGCTGGCATATTGATAAGGATAAAGCGAAGCAATGGTGATGGCATACCTATAGAAGCAAATGCTAAAGACAATTATTATAAACTGCTATTTTTAGATGTCGGATTACTTCATAATATGGCTGGAATTTATGATAAAACTGTATTGGAAGAAGATATTGCAGCAATATTTAAGGGTGCAGTAGCCGAACAATTTGTTGGTCAAGAAATAGCCGCTAATCAAGATTTTTATCGTAAATCAAACTTATATTATTGGGCCAGAGAAGCTCGTAACAGCAGTGCCGAAATTGATTATATATTTGAACATAAAGGCGAAATAATACCTGTAGAAGTAAAATCTGGTAAAAATGGAAAACTTCGAAGTCTTAAAATGTATATTGATAAATACAAACCCAAAACTTCATTAAAATTATCACAAAATCATTATAATCAGAGTGATAATATAACTTCAATTCCTCTGTATGCAATATCAACTTTCTTAAATCTTAGACAATAAGCTTGATGTTGCACATGTTTTTCCTGTGACTTAGTATATAAATCTAAAATATATAAAATCTTCTCTACTAATCAGGGTAAACGACCAATTCTTGATAAATCATATTAAATTTAATGTATAATTTTTTTTTATACAGCCATTGCCTAAATATTACAAAAGAACCTTCAACAGATTCAATTCCTCATCAATAAGAACGAGCCCAGGCTTCTTCCCTACCTCAATACTTCCTATTTCGGCATCAAAGCCCAATGCCTTTGCTCCGTTTAATGTTGCCCATTTTAGTAAATCTTCATTACTAACGTCAAATTTCGATTTTAATATCTTTAGCTCACTTAAAATACTCAATGAGGTATTTGATGCTAAACTATCGGTTCCAATGCAAATATTTAAGCTCTTTGCCTGCAATAATTCCAATGGAGGCAAATTATTCTCAATATATAAATTCGCATTGGGGCATAAACCATAATAAGTATCTGCAAAATTATTCTTCGCAAATTCAATATCGTTTTCACTAATAAAGGTATTATGAATCAGCAAAACCCTTTTATTATTCGTAAAATAATCGCCAATGGTTTCTATTGGACATTTGCCACTTGGGATATGAGGCGGCATTTTAAGCCCCCAACTTGCAAACCTATCAGCCATTGGCCCTGTTCCCTCAATAAAATACTCCGCTTCTCCCACACTTTCCATATGGTGAATACTCAAAATAGAGTCTTCATTCTGAAAATCTTTTATCTTCTGAAATAAATCCAATGATAAAGAATATGGCGCATGAGGAATTATATTTTTTGCAGAATTTACTTTATTGTATAATTTAACTCCTGAATGCCAAATTTTGTCGGCAGCAGCAGCTTGTGAGCCAAATATCTCAATAAAATTATAAAACTTAATATCAGAGTTGTTTTTAGCTTCTAGCGATATATCGGTATTCATTATATCTCCAACAGCAATAATTCCATTTTTAGACATTTCGTCCAAGGCATTATATACAGCCTCTTGTTTATCTTGCTCAGTAGCATTCCTCTTCAAAGCCTCCAAATCGCCTATAAACGAATCAATTCCACCACCCTGCTCTATCTTGTTTTTAGCGTATGACAGTTCGGTATGGCAATGTATATTAACAAATGCTGGGCAAATTATACCATCATAATGCTCCTCATCACCATCACTTATATTTCCTATATAAAGAATTTCGCCAGAATCAGAAATATGAACCACACCATTTGGAATTGGTGCAGAATTAATAGGATAAACTAAATTGGCAGTAATCTTTCTCATTTTATTTAATATCTATTTTAAATCTTTCCAAAATGTAACCTCTTCAAACTCTTGATTGCGCTGATAAGGCTCAAAACCAGCTTCTACAATAGCTTGCTGAATTCCCTTTGCATCAAACTTATGGTCAGCACCAGCAACAGAAACCACATTTTCTTCTATCATAATAGAGCCAAAATCATTGGCACCACCATTAAGACAAATCTGGCCTATTTCTTTACCAACAGTAAGCCAGCTAGCCTGTATATTTTTAATATTTGGCAGCATTATTCTGCTCAATGCAATAAAACGAATATAATCAGTAGCAGAAACCCCAAACTTACGATTATGCAGCTTTGCCAAAGTAGTTCCTTCACTTTGGAATGGCCAAGGTATAAAAGATAAAAAACCTACTGCACCATCAGGTTTCTCTGATTGCACATTTCTAGTACGCACAAGGTGTTCAAAACGCTCTTCTTCAGTTTCTACATGGCCTAGCATCATAGTAACCGAAGTAGTAATTCCCAGTTTATGAGCCTCGCGCATAACATCAAACCATTGATCTGTAGTGCATTTATTCTTCGATATTTGCTCTCGTACTCTATCCACAAGAATTTCGGCACCAGCACCAGGCAAACTATCTA
>JAGLDA010000043.1 GCA_023145955.1 Bacteroidales bacterium | reverse complement strand
GGCGGCCCTAGTGCATGGAGTTTTACATCAGGATATTTTTTCTTCAAATGAGAAAAAAGCTCCACATAAAAATCAATTCCCAAATCAGGATGCAAACCACCTTGAAGGAGCAATTGTTTTCCTCCCAATTTATAAAGCACTTTTATTTTATCATCATAAGCTTCGCTGGAAGTTATATATGCCTTTTTAGAATTTTTGCCTACATAAAAATTACAGAACTGACAAGCACTAGAACATACATTCGTATAATTTACATTTCTATCAATAATCCATCCCACCTTATTGTTAGGGTGAAGCTTATTTCTAATTGCATGCGCTAAAGCCATCAATTCGCCTGTACCGACTTCTTTACTAAGCAATAAGCCCTCTTCCTTGGTCAAATATCCACCTTTTAACGCTTTTATTTTTATATTTTCTATATTCATTAATATCGTTTATTAATCTGAATATCATTGCACTAAATACATGCAACAATCTTCAAAAATTATATTGAAAACTCAATGTTATTCACTAATTTTACAGATTCAAATGTACATTAATTTTTTTCACAATGAATACAATTATAAAAACCAAAATAGAGCTACATTCCACAACAAACTATACTGGAAGTTATATTATATTATCAAAAAATATAAATGACCTATCAGAAAAACAACTTACCCAAGAAGAGCTTAAATATATAAAGGATAATTATAAAGAAGGTAATAAGGTTTTCTTTTTTAATAGGTTTACACACCAAGTATGGGTGCAAATTATTAGCAAAAAGGCTGACAAGCATATTATCCATGAGGAGTTGCGAAAGGAAGGAGCGAAAATTCAAAGTCAGATTTCTTCATTTCCAATAAGCGAAATTCTACTAATTGATTTAAGCAATGCTAAGTATTCTTTATTTTATGCTGAAGGTATAATTCTATCTTCATATACTTTTGATAAGTATAAGAGTAAAAAAGAAGATATTAAGCTTTCAAAAATATTCGTACGCAAAACAGAAAAAAGAGCTATTGAGCTTATGAATATAAGCAATGAAGCTACTTTCTGGAGCCGAAATCTACTTAACGAACCGCAGATGGCTTTAGATGCTCAAACTATAACTGAGCAATTTAAGCTTATGGGTAAAGATGCTGGTTTTAAAATCGAGGTATTATCTAAAAAGAAAATTGAGAGTCTTAAAATGGGTGGTTTATTAGCCGTTAATAAAGGCAGCAACATCCCTCCTAGTTTTTCCATAATGGAATGGAAACCAGAGAATGCTATAAATTCAAAGCCATATATTTTTGTTGGCAAAGGAGTAGTATACGACACTGGTGGAGTAAATATTAAGACTGGTGATTTTATGACTAATATGCATATGGATATGGGCGGAGCAGCAGCTGCGTCTACAGCTATTTTTGCAATTGCAAAGGCTAAATTGCCAGTGCATGTTATTTGTCTTATTCCTGCTACCGATAATCGCCCTGGGCAAGATGCATACACTCCTGGCGATATTATTACTATGTATAACGGAATGACTGTAGAGGTTTTAAACACTGATGCCGAGGGAAGATTAATTCTTGCTGATGCACTTAGTTATGCAAAAAAATATGACCCATTAATGGTGATAGACTTGGCCACTTTAACAGGAGCTGCCGCTCGTGCTATTGGCAAATATGGCATAGTAGCAATGCGCAATAATGAGGCTGATATAAGCAAGCTAAACAAAAGTTCTGAAAATGTTTTTGAGCGATTGGTAGAATTCCCAATGTGGGATGAATATGACGAGCTAATAAAAACTGATGTGGCTGATATGAAAAACCTTGGAGGTGCTGAAGGTGGTGCGATTACTGCTGGCAAATTTCTTCAAAACTATGTAGATTACCCATGGATACACCTAGATATTGCTGGACCAGCTATGCTTAGTGCTAAGGATAGCTACCGTACTAAAGGAGGTTCTGGCGTAGGAACTAGATTATTATTTGACTTTATTAAAGAGTTGGCAAAATAGAACATAGCCCCTCTTAAATCATAAAAAACTTAAAAAAATGGAAGAAGAAGTAAAAAAGAAAGTTAGAGTAGGAATAAGTCATGGCGACTATAATGGAATAGGCTATGAAACTATTTTAAAAACATTTCAGGATGAAAGAATGTTTGATTTTTGTACACCAATAATCTATGGTTCGTCAAAACTTGCAGCATATTATATAAATACAATACCTGATATTGACATAAGTTTTAATAATATTAAAAATGCAAATCAAGCAGTTGATGGAAAACTTAATATTCTTAATATTGTAAATAGCGAAGTAAAGGTGGAGCCTGGAATATCAACTTCTGCAGCAGGCATATTGGCTTTTGAGTCATTAGAGGCTGTAACACAAGATCTTGAACATGGAGTAGATGTATTAGTAACAGCTCCTATAAATAAAGACAATATTCAAAGCGATGACTTTAAATTCCCTGGGCATACTGAGTATTTAGCTGAAAAATTTGGTAAGGATAAAGAACTTATGATTCTTGCTGGCGAAACTATGAATGTTGCTGTTGTAACAGGTCATATTCCAATAAAGGATGTTGCAAGCACTATTACCAAGGAGCTTATTAGTAAAAAAATTAGAACATTTAGAGATAGCCTAAAAGTAGATTTTGGTATTCTTAAGCCAAGAATTGCAGTTTTAGGGTTAAATCCACATGCTGGAGACAACGGACTGCTTGGCAAAGAGGAAATAGATATAATTATTCCTGCAATTGAAGAAGCAAAAGAAGATAGAATATTAGCCTTTGGGCCTTTCCCTTCTGATGGCTTTTTTGGTTCTAATGATTATACAAAATTTGATGGCATTCTAGCAATGTACCACGACCAAGGTTTACTGCCTTTTAAGGCATTAAACTTTGAAGATGGCGTAAATTTCACTGCTGGTATTAGTATCGTAAGAACATCACCTGACCATGGAACTGGCTACAGTATTACTAGTAAGAACCTTGCTAGTCCAAACTCTTTTAGAGCTGCCGTATTATCAGCAGTAGATATATTCCAAAAAAGGGTATCTAATAAGGAATTAACCAAAAACCCTCTAAAATTGGGCAAAGCTGATAGAGGCAGAGATGTTACGGTTGATGAACTAGAGAAAGAACATAAATAATCTACTAGCTATATAATAATGCGATTGCATAAAAAAAGCAGTTTAAGATATCTTAAACTGCTTTTTTTTAGTTTTTTTTGTGCTATTTAAATTTATCATAAAACTTCAGCACTTCATTAATAGTTTCTATTCTTTGTTCATCTTTTTCGATGAATAATTCATGTTTAGCATTATCAACAACATATGCCATACATAGTTTATTATTCTTCTTAGCATTATCAATAAACTTTTGGTGAGCATATGTATCAACAATATTATCATCGCTTCCTGAGAAAAGAATTAATGGCGTTTCAATATTTGAGATATTAGCATTAATATACTTAAACTGCTGACAAGATTTGTATATCCATTGGTAAGTAGCACCACCTAATTTTGCTTTTGGCTCCTTTTCAAAAGCATCTATCATTCTTGTGTATCTATCTTTTGACCCTGTAAGATTATTCTCTTCAAATGGAATTTCATCATCGTCATATACTCCCTGCCCTAGTGCATATTTTACATCCTCTCCAGTAAGTATTTTTACTACCGAACAACTTGGCTTAGTTAAGCCCAACATGGGCGAGGAAAACGCTGCTGCTTTAAAATCATTAGCGTATTGCTCTAAATATGTCATAGCTATAGCACCACCCATTGAATGAGAAAGAAGATAAATCTTATCATGATTATTAGCCAATAATAAATTATCATAAAAATATTTCATATCATCAATATAAAACTGAAAAGTATCTATATATCCCATATCATGGTCCTCAACCATTCTTCCCGATAAGCCTTGCCCTCTATGGTCATGAATATATACTGAGTATCCATTATTATAAAGATCAAAAATCAATTCTTTATATTTTATTGCCGCTTCTGTTCTGCCTGTAGAAATTAATATTGCAGACTTTTCATTATTCTTTTGCTTAAAAATTTTATAGTAAATACTAATATCAGCTTTACCAACAAAATTACCCTCAGCACCATTATTATAAAAGGTTTCTATCTTTTGAGCATATTCATTATCTTGTAATTGCTCAATAGTAGATAATTTATACGTATTATCTTCTTTGTTCAATTTCTGGAAATCATTCTCGCATGAAGATAATAAGATAAGAAGAGGAAGTGTAATTATAAGTAATATTTTCATAAATCGTATTTAAATATTCATTTTACAAAAGGCTAAAATATTAATTTTATCAATACAAACCCATATTAAAAAGTCTCATTAACATTAATAAACAATCTTTTAGCACCATAAGAGCCAAAGGCATAATCTAATGTAATGTTGGTTCGTGATGTTTTGTTCATCATAAAGCGCAAATCTACTCCATAACCAGGCTCAATAAAATTAAATAGATTAATATCCATTGCATTATTACTAGCAGTAGTAGCATTCACAAAAGCTACGGCTCCCATAAAATCTGGATTATTTTTTGTTCCCAAAATATGCATGCGATATTCAATTTCAGAATACATTAGGTTTTCACCTTTAAATCTACCTTGCGTATATTAGCCATAAGCCTGCAATATTCCACATTATTACTATTATTGCGTGAAAACCATAAATATTAAAGCAATTTTGGTTTTTTGTTTAAACATAATTAATTTTTCAAACTTGCTACTTTAGTCATTTTATAGTTCTTTTTCAAATCCCTATAAACTACAGTATTCCACACTTCGCCATTGTCTAACTGAAAATCAATATCATAGTTTATTCCAGCTACAACTTGTGTTCTTACTTTAATTATTTTATCCAATTTTGACGAGGTATTCATTTGTGCTAAAACAAAAGCCAATGCTTTCTCTACTTCTGGTGTTACTTCTGTCTCACTCCAACCGCCAGCTAAATTTCTATCATGCTTCTTATTCAAATGCACATTACCATTAAAAATTGAACCTTCTACAAAAATATCCTTAATATGCATTTTTTCTACCTTAAAAGGATTTTCGGCAAGGATAGTAAAATTCGCATTTTTTCCAACTTTTATTGATCCTATTTCATCTTCTAACATAAGTGTATGCGCTGCAGTAATAGTTATTCCTTTCATTGCAGAATAAACGCTTATCCTTTGGTCTTGCGAAACTAATGTATGCTCTGCTGTCATACGATTTATAGCAGTCCAAGCCAATGTTAATGGCTCTGCTGGTGCCATTGCGAAATCAGAATGCAATGAGAAAGGAATACCTCTATCCTCTAAAGATTTCATATGCACCATATTTTCTGCTCTTTCTTTGCCCAAGCCATGCTCAGAGTATTTATCAGCTAATGCCCATAAATAATATGGATTTGCAGATGCTTCTATTCCTAATTTCTTCATTTCATCAGCTTGTTCGTCAGTAAAATATCCCATATGATGAAGTGTTAACCTATGATTTTCTCTTGGGTTTCGTTCCATCATACGTCTTGTAATATCTATACACACCTGAATTCCTAAATCGCCATTAGCATGAATATTTATTTGATATTCTTTATCCCATAAATAATTCATTTG